>JAFQKV010000002.1 GCA_017414715.1 Clostridia bacterium | reverse complement strand
TAGCGAAGAAGAAGCCGCAGAATTTGACACAGCATTTCCCTACAAAGAAAAATTAAAACTCCCAGGACAACTTTTTGACTAAACGAACAAACGGAGCAGCGTGCCATTGATGGTGCGCTGCTCTTGTTCAAATTCCAATTTGTCTAACTCTTTTTATGAGGGTTGCATTTTTTCGCTCCGAGGGTTGCGGTTCCAATGCAAACCTAATGCAACCATATGAAACCGTATCATTATTATCAAACCAATTCAGAAAAAGACCTTAACTTTGATAAAAGTTAAGGTCCTTTTCAATGAAGCATTCCTGTCGGAACATTAAGCAGGCTTGCGGCTATTTTTTATTTTGCGTAAAAGCATGAGGGAGTTGACCTCTGCTTATTTTATGCTATAATAGCTGCAGAAGTCATCTCCGGGAGGTTTTTGTTATGCGTCTGTCCGTTTGTATACCCATGTTTTTTCGCGACGTTTCTCCGGCGCAAGCTGTGGAACATATTTCTGCCCTCGGTTTTGATGCGGCGGAGGTCTGGCGGCTGCGGGCTGAGGATACCGAGCCTTTCGGAGAAGCCTTATCCCGCCACGGGGTGACCCTTACCGGTATGTGCACCGGCTGTTTTGAAATGACCGATCCCGCCCGCAGAAACGAATTCATCGAAAAGCTCGATGCTGCCTGCGAGACCGCCCGGCGGCTCGGCTGCACAAATCTCATCACCCAGTCGGGCAAAGACAGCGGTGCATCCCGCGAAGCGCAGCTGGATTCCATGCGCGGGACGGCTGCCGCCGCACTGCCGCTGCTGGAAACGCACGGTATTCGCCTGCTTCTTGAGCCGCTCAACACCCGTATCGATCACAAGGATGCCTTTCTCGGTGCGTCCGCCGATGCCTTTGCTCTGGTTCGGGAGTTTAACTCCCCGTATTTCTCCGTGCTCTATGACATTTACCATGCCCGTATCATGGGCGAGGACTGCGGGGCCGTGATCCGCGGGCATGCGGTACACATCGGCCATCTGCACCTCGCCGGCACAAACGGGCGGCACGAATTCCGGGAAAGCGATCCCGATTATCCCGAGCTTTTACGGACGGCGGAGGCCGCCGGATACCGGGGCTTCTGCGGACTTGAATACGCACCGCTTCTTCCCCGGGAGGAAAGCCTTGCTCTTGCCAAAAAAATCCTGCGGTAAGTTAAAAAGGACACCTGCGGAGATCTCTCCTCGGTGTCCTTCGTTTATTCCTGTCTGACGCGCCAGTTCTGCGCCGCCCGCTGCTGCGCCATCTCCATATCCGCCGCAAGCATACCGCTGTCAGCCATGGAGACATAATCACCCATGATATTCTCTTCATCCAGCGCAGAGGATACGACGAAGTGATCCAGAAGCCGGATGCCGACCGAGGTCAGCGCCGCCGCAACCTTACCTGTGGTGATCCTGTCATCCACGGAAGGGATAGATACGCCGCCGGGATGATTGTGTGCCAGCACCACCGCTGTGGCATTATAGGACAGCGCCACAGAAACGATGCTGCGCACGCTGACTTCCACCGCGTTGACGCTGCCGGTGTGCACGCATTTACAGCAAATGGGGCGGAATCGGTTATCCAGACACAGAACATAAACCTTTTCTTCCTGCTCACCGACAAAATACGGCAGCAGATAACGTCCCATATCCTCGGTGTTAGAAAGAGGACGATCGTTCTTTGCCTTGGAGACGAGATAGGCACGGCTGTAGTGAGGAAGCATACTGATCAGCCGCGCGGTCTTGGGGCCAACGCCCTCGATCTTCAGGAGCTCCTTCTCCGGTGCCTCAAACACACCGGAAAGGCTTCCAAAGGCGGAGATCAGACGATGTGCCGTAGGATTGGTGTCCCCGCGGGGAATGGTGAAATACAGAAGTGTTTCCAGTATCTCGTGTTCCGCAAGGCTGTCCAGTCCCGCGTTTTCGATACGTATGCGCATCTTTTCCCGGTGTCCTTCGTGCATACTCCTGCCGCCTCCTCTCCCTCGTGTGTTTTTTACAATTATACCCGAATTCCCGTCCGATTTCAACCGCCATCTTTG
>JAFQKV010000009.1 GCA_017414715.1 Clostridia bacterium | reverse complement strand
CCCGACGGACGCATCCTCGGCAAGATGGGACACTCCGAGCGTGTGGGAAAATATCTCTACCGCAACGTTCCCGGCAAGTACGAGATGGGTCTCTTCAATTCCGCCGTCAAGTACTTCAAATAATTCAAAAAGTCCGCAGGTGCGGAATATTTCCGCCCCTGCGGCATAACAAAAGTGTATATGGATGCGCAGAGTAGACAGTATGCGTTAAGTGCTTCGGGATGGGAAGTAGCCCGTTGACGAAAGGATCGCGAGGATCCTGCGGTGTACTGTCGCGGCCGCTGTGCAAACGCGGTAAACCTTCTTTTGGACCTGTCAAAAGACCGGTTTGCCGACGCGGCTCGTTTTCTACAAATCCACCAAAGAAAGGAGCCGCTGTTTTTATGCCAAAATCACGCTATTACAAAATGATTGCCTCGGCGATGCTTATCGCCGTAAGCATCCTGCTCACACGGCTTTTCGCAGGCAATTTCCTGGTGCTTGGCGTGCCTGCCGCACGCTTTTCTCTGGGTTTCCTGCCCATCATGCTGGCCGGCGTGCTGCTCGGACCCGGTTGGGGCGCTGTTGTCGGCCTTATCGCCGATGCGCTGGGCTTTTTCCTCTTTCCAAACGGCGTATATTTTCCTCCCATTGCCACAACCAGCATGCTTGCAGGCTTTCTGCCGGGACTCTTCATGCTCCTGTGGGGACGGAAAAGCCGACGCCGCCGCATTTTCTGCATCTGGGGCTCCGTTGCCGCCGTGCAGATTTTGGGCAGCATTCTTTTGCAGACCTACTGGCTGTCCCTTCTCTACGGAAAGGGCTTTATTGCCCTCGTCGGTCCCCGTGCCGTCATCAGCCTTGTGCTGATCCCGGTGTATGCCCTTCTTATCCAGCTCATCTCCGCTGCGCTGAACAAGGCGGGTCTTGCACCCAATCTTGCAGGACAGCGCGGCACATAAAACCCAAATGCAAATAAACTGCATCGTTGTCTATTGTGTACTTATAACATCAATTCGAATAAGATTAAATAACCTGATTCCAAACTATGGAGTCAGGTTATTTATTATTGCTTTTTCCGGATATGCTTTATTTTCTTCTGAAACTATGATATAATACACGTGCGACACATCTGAATATTTTCGCCATAGAAGGTGCATTTTACATTGGTAAAAATGCATCCTCTGTTTTCGCACCTTTATGGCGGTGAAAAGATGTGTCGCAACATTCGAGGCCCTGCATTTTTCGGTGCGTGGCTTCGGTCACGCACTTTTTTATGTTGGAGGGATTGATTATGTTAAAGCGCATAACAATGTGTCTTTTGGCGGTAATGATGGTGTTATCTTTAGTGGCGTGCGGGACATCTGAATCAAAAGTCGATAATAGCAGCACCCCTACACCCGAAGATTTTGATATGCCTGCTGATTTTGATATTATTGCGGAAGAAACCTTATTGGACATTCCGGAGAAGTCTACCCTTGACGATATCATTGATACAGCATTGGATACAATTGGGGTTGAAAGAGTTGAGTATAGGGCATATGGAAACTATCTTGACTTTACCGCTTTGTTCATGGATATATTTGTTGTTACAGACAACAATAAGTTACTAATGGTGAATGCGTTTTTTAACCCTTCTTCAGAAAAATGGAACATACAGTCTATTAGTGATGTTAACGATGATAGATATTATTATGTCAGACCGGATGCTGCCGCAACAGTCGATGTATATGATTATAAGACTGGCGAGTTGGTATCGAAACAGAGCATGACTCAGGAGGAATTTGATGAAGAACTGAAAAAACAGAGAGAAGAAGCAGAGAAAAAATATCAGGAAGAAATAGATAAACTACTCGAAAATTATTATGGTCAAAAAACTTCTGCCACATCTGATATAGCAGTAAGGTTTGAAACAGATTACATTGATGGAGATCGCCTGCATATAACCGTGTTCACAAAAAACAATTCCGAAGAAGTATTTGCCGGAAATGTCTATGTCACATTCTATAGTGCAGACGGTAAAGATCGGTTGGGAAGTGATACCATCATTGTAGATGCGCTACTTCCTGGCCGTGAGAATTGGGCAGATGTTATTGTAGATGCTTATCGAGGAACACCTAAAATGACAGTTGATTACTCCGAAGTATCTTTTACGCCCATATCAGAAGTAATTGCCGAGGTTGATTCTGCTGTTACAAAAAAAATTAAAAACAACTATGATTTCAACTTCTTAGGTGTAAGTTGGCATAAAGACATAACAGATATTGTCGCGTATAAAAACGGAACTTGTGTCGTTGTTTTGAAAAACAACCCCAAAGAGAATGGACAGTTTTATGCGTCAACAATTTGGAGTTGCGGAAACGATCATGGTGTCGATACCGTTCAAGTTGTTGATGCCAAGGGAACAATTATTGCTGTCTACGGTAATGGAGAAATGGTTTCAGTTTCGGTAAGAAATGGTGTGATCGTTTCTGAAAGCAACACTTCTACCGAGGTGCAAGAAACGAAGGCTACAGAAAGTCAAACCACCCCTTCTTCTCACAGTTGGAACAGCGGAAAAACAACAAAAAAAGCAACTTGTTCTGAAACCGGTATAAAGACATACACATGTTTGAAATGCTCCGAACAGAAAACAGAACGTATTCCCAAAACCAGTCATATTTATGATGGCGGTAAAGTAATTAAGAAGCCTACCTGCGCAGATGTAGGCAAAATCACTTACACCTGTTCAGTATGTAAAGCGCAGTATAGCGAAGACATAGATAAAACTGCGCACAAGTGGGACGATGGAAAAGTAAAAAATGCTGCCACCTGTACATTGGAAGGCATTAAAGAATACCATTGCACAGTTTGCGGTTCTGCAAAAACAGAGAGTATCCCATTAATTGCTCATAGCTTTACATCACAAATTGTTGATGACAAATATCTATGCAAAAACGCAACTTTTACCTCAGGGACAAAATATTATTATTCTTGTTTCTGTGGTGCCAAAGGAAGCAAAACATTTTCTCTCGATAATAGACGCACTTGGATAAGCTGGTATGAGCTCGTTACTGATTACAATTATACAATTAGCTATTTAGATAATAACATGTCGGAGAAACCTTATATTAAAATATGGAATAAGCAAATTCAATTCATAATAGATAATGTTCCTCGTGGCTTCGACATAACAACCGAAGATGTATATATTGGGAACTGTAATGGATGCTCAATTCAGTTCAAATATGACGAAACGCAATATAATATTCGTTACAGTAATCAAGATTGCTATTTCTTCTATTATGATGATTTAGTAGCTGCCGGAATTATTTAAGCACACCCGCACGGCCAATGACTTGATTTGGTCCTGTATCGCTGCATAGCCAGTAACCGGGCATTCCCGTTCTGATCATTGTTTCTTTGTTGTTAACTATTCACTTTTCTCAATACTGAAATCAAAAATTTTATTACGGCCCCCACTACCGACATGCTGGTAGTGGGGGCCGTAATAAAAAATCAGAGGATAGCCAAGGGCTATCCTCTGACAGAATCCACAGGTTAAACCAATCAGTTGATGATGGTCTTCTCGGTGTCGGCATCGAAGAGGTGGATCTTGTTGGTGTCAAGAGCGAGCTTGACGGTGTCGCCGTGCTCAACGGTGGAGCTGGCGGAGACGGAAGCGGTGCAGTTGGTCTCACCGACGGTGAAGTACAGGTAAGTAACGGCGCCGAGCTTCTCGACGACTTCCACATTGACCTCGATGATGGAATCGGGGAACTGGGAGAGGTGAAGGGCGTCGTCACGAACACACTCGGGACGGATACCCATGATGACGGTCTTGCCGGCATAGGCAAGAACCTGGGGACGGCGGCCCTTATCATCGGGCAACTTGACACGGAAGCCGGCAAACTCGAGGTAGGTAGCACCATTCTCGTCGATCACAGTGGCCTCGAGGGTATTCATCTGGGGAGAACCGATGAAGGTAGCGACAAACAGGTTGTCGGGCTTCTCATAGAGCTCCTGGGGAGGAGCAACCTGCTGAATAAAGCCGTCCTTCATAACGACGATACGGGTACCCATGGTCATAGCCTCGACCTGGTCGTGGGTAACGTAAACGAAGGTGGTCTTCAGGCGCTGATGCAGCTTGGAGATCTCGGTACGCATCTGGGCACGGAGCTTGGCATCCAGGTTGGACAGAGGCTCGTCGAGCAGGAAGACCTTGGGGTTACGGACGATGGCACGACCGAGGGCAACACGCTGACGCTGACCACCGGACAGAGCCTTGGGCTTACGATCGAGCAGGTGAGAGATGTCGAGGATCTTGGCAGCCTCTTCCACGCGGCGCTTGATCTCCTCCGTGGGAGTCTTGCGGAGACGCAGACCGAAGGCCATGTTCTCAAAAACAGTCATGTGGGGATACAGAGCATAGTTCTGGAACACCATCGCGATGTCTCTGTCCTTGGGGGGGATGTCGTTGACGAGCTTGTCATCGATGAAGAGCTCACCGTCGGAGATCTCCTCGAGACCGGCGATCATACGCAGGGTGGTGGACTTACCGCAGCCGGAAGGGCCAACCAGAATGATGAATTCCTTATCCTTGATGGTAAGGCAGAAGTTAGAAACCGCGACGACACCGCCGGGGTACTTCTTGTAAATGCCGTTGAGCTTAAGACCAGCCATAATAACCTCCAAATGGGATATTTGTTCCCGTATATCTTACCACAAACGAAAAAAATAGTATATTGGCTATTCCACCAAATCTGCAGCCCCTATTTTGGTGATTTTGACCAACCATTTACATTTTCTTCACATTTTCCACTGAATCCGACGGTTTTACCGCTTTTGGGAGAGCGCAAGCACCTCTTTTTCCGTCAATTCCCGGACTTCGCCGGGCGCAAGGCCCTCGTCAAGCGTCAATTCACCGACCCGCAGGCGCCGCAGATACAGCACCTCGTTGCCAACGGCGGCAAGCATCCGCTTGACCTGATGGAATTTGCCCTCACAGACGTACACGTAGCCCTCCTTCGGGCTCTCTCCGCCCTCAAAGCGTGCAGGCATACACGTATATCCGTCATCAATGACAACACCGGCACGGAAGCGCCCGTCATAGTCCGGCTGCCAATCTTCGCGCAGGCGGACGTAATACTGTTTCTCCACGTGCTTCTTCGGTGTGATAATGCTGTGGATGAGCTCCCCGTCATTGGTCAGGATGAGAAGTCCCTCCGCATCCTTGTCCAGTCTTCCCGCCGGCGAAAGCCCCAGCTTCCGCAGGGGCTCCGGCAGCAGATCGAGGACCGTCTCGCAGGAGCGGTCCTCGGTGGCGGAGAGTACCCCCGCCGGTTTATTCATCATATAATAGCGGAAACGGCGGCTTGATACCGCACGGCCATCCAGAGTGATGGTGTCCGTGTCGGTATCCACCTTGACATCGCCCTTACGGATGACGGCTCCGTTGACAGCCACCCGCCCGGCAGAGATGAGCTTATCCGCCTCCGTGCGGGTCCGTCCGGCCTCTGCGTCGCGAAGAGCCCGATCCAGCCGCATTTTCATACTTCCACTCCTCTTTTCTTCCTGATCGCCGGACTTTAACTCAGTTCGGATTCCGGTTCCGTGCCCGTGGATGCCGTGCCGCCTGCCACAGGCTTTGCAAAGCCGTGCATAAAGCCGTCCAGCGCCGCCGAGGCAACGTCGCCGCCGATGACGCGGTTTTTATACACAAGCAGTGTTGCATAGACCTCACCGTCGCAGCCCTCGTAATTTGTGATGCGATAGCTGTATTTCATCACGGTTTTGCCACGCCAGCGCGTAAGATCAAAGCCCTGAGATTTCTGCAGGTCGTTGTAATTCTCGTACACGCGGTCGAATTTTTTCGGCAGCGTGACCTCGTAAAACTCCCGGGGAACACCGTCGGTCTGCCATCCGTAATAGGCAAGGAAATTCTGGCGTTCTTCTTCCGTGGCCGCCGCGGTGAGATTCTTCAGCTGCGCCGAGGTCATTGCCTCATCCCCCCGGTAGCCGCCAACACTGCCGCGGACAAAAACCGTCACACAGATAACAGCCACCGTCACCAGCACCGCCGCAAGCAGAGCAGCGATCCCTTTCCGGCTCATTTTTGCCGTAACCACAAACATATGCTTTTCCTCCGTCTGTTAAAGGTCTGTTGATACCATGCATATTCCGGAAGAAGCAGATGTATGCGGAGGAAATGAGAGACCGCCCGCCGCAGTTTCCAGCGGCGGGCGGAAGTTTTGTCATTTTTCGTTTTTCGATTATTCGTCGTCCTCGGCGAGGTTGAAGGCCTTGGCATCCTCGATGACCTTCTGCTGAACAACGGGAGGCGTCTCCTCGTAGCGGATGAAGTCCATCACGAAGGCACCCCAGCCGCGGGTCATGGAGCGCAGCTCGATGGCGTAGGACTGCATCTCGGCCATGGGAACCTCAGCGGTGATGACCTGCATACCGTCGCCCACGGGATCCATGCCCATGACGCGGCCGCGGCGCTTGTTGAGGTCACCGATGATATCGCCCATATACTTCTCGGGCACGGTCACCTTGAGCTCTGCATAGGGCTCCATGATGACGGGGTTTGCCTGGGGAATACCGGCCTTGTAGGCCAGACGGGCAGCGACCTTGAAGGAAAGCTCGTTGGAGTCAACGTCGTGATAGGAGCCGTCAAACAGGGTAGCCTTCAGGCCGACAAGAGGATATCCGGCGAGAACGCCGCGCTGCATGCTCTCGACGATACCCTTCTCAACCGCGGGGAAGAAGTTCTTGGGAACGCTGCCGCCGAAGACGCGCTCCTCGAAGATAAAGTTCTCCTCCTCACAGGGCTCAAACTCCATCTTGACATGACCGTACTGGCCGTGACCGCCGGACTGCTTCTTGTGCTTACCTTCGGCCTGAACCTTTTTGCGGATCTTCTCACGGTAGGCGATGCGGGCGGGCTCGGTGGCAACTTCAACGCCGAACTTATTCTTCAGCTTGGAGCAAACGACATCCAGATGGATATCACCCATGCCGGAGATGACCTGCTGATGAGTCTCGGGATTGATGGCGGATTTCAGGACGGGATCCTCATCCCTGAGGCGGGCGATACCGTTGGCAATCTTGTCTTCAGCGCCCTTGGACTTCGCAGTGATGGCCAGAGAGTAGCAGGTGCGCGGGAAGACGATCTTCTTAAAGGCAACGGGAGCACCGGTGTACAGCGTATCGTTGGTCTTGGTATCGACGAGCTTTGCGACAACGCCGATATCGCCGCAGCAAATGCGGTCGACCTCGGTGGTCTTCTTGCCCTTGATGGTATAGATGTGACCGAGCTTCTCATCGATCTCGGAACGGGAATTCTTCATGGTCAGGTCGGGGGTGATGTCACCGCGCATGACCTTGAAGTAGGAGAAGCGGCCGTACTGGTCGGCCATAGTGTTGAAGACGAAAAGCGCGGGCTTACCGGCGGGATCGAGCCGACATTCGCTCTCGTTGCCCTCGGCATCGACGGTGGCATCGGCCAACGCCTTCATGGGGTTGGGAACGTAGTCGAGAATACCGCGCAGCAGAGCCAGAGTACCGATACCGGTAAAGGCAGAGCCGCAGAAGACGGGAGCAAGGTCACCGGCGAGAACACCCTGATGCAGGCCTTCGCGCATTTCCTCAAGGGTAAACTCCTCACCCTCGAAGAACTTCTCCATGAGCTCCTCGGAGGTCTCGGCAACGCTCTCGGTGAGCATGCCGTAATAGGTTTCCATCCGGTCGACAATGGAGGCGGGCACGGGGATCTCGGTGCGCTTTGCGCCCTCCATGATGTAGGCCTTCTTGGTGACGACGTCAACGATGGCGCCGGCCTTGTCACCCTCCATGACGGGGATAACAACGGGGCAGACGGAGATACCGAGCTTCTCACGGGCAGCCTCAACGGCCTTGTAGAAGTCGGCGTTCTCCTCATCGAGCTTGGAAATGTAGATCAGGCGGGGCTTCTTTGCCTCACCAAGCTTGCGCCATGCCTTCTGGCTACCGACGGACAGGCCGCCCTTGGCGGAGAAGGTAACGATACCGGCATCGGCAACACGGAGCGCCTCAAGCACTTCACCCTCGAAATCGAAGAAGCCGGGACAGTCCAGAACGTTGATCTTATGGCCGTCAAACTCCACGGGCTCCACGGTCATGGAGATGGAGAACTGTCTCTTGATCTCTTCGGGGTCATAGTCGGAAACGGTATTTCCTTCAGAAACCTTGCCCAGACGGTCGGTTCCCTTGGTCATGTAGAGCATGCTCTCAACAAGAGAGGTTTTGCCCTCGCCGCCATGACCAAGCAGGCAGATGTTTCTGATTTTGTCAGCAGTGTATGCGCTCATTGTAATTTCTCCTAGCTATTGATTTTGGGCAATGTGCCCATTCGTAACAAAGAATTGCACCTAATCATTGTACACGATTACTTTGGGGATTGCAATAGGTTTTGGCATAGTTGTACAAATTTTTTATGTTTTTCTCCCGTTTTTTTACACCGTCCCCTTTTTTTCGTCCAAAGAGCCCCTTCCCCGGCATCCGGGAAAGGGGCTCTCTGTTGTTCAAATTTGTTATTCTTCCGTTCCGTCCAGCTGCAGGCCTTCCGCCTCACAGGCGGCGGAGAGGGCATCAAAATCCGCCGTGCCGCGGATGAGCACGAGTTTTTTCGCCGCATAAATGCCGATGACGGATACTCCCTCCAGCGCCTCAAGGCGCGCCTTCAGCCCTTCCGCGCGCTCCGGCATGATGCTGCCGGAGATATGCAGTTTCACCGCACCCTCCGGGATCTCCACGCGGCCCGCTCTGCCTCGCAGAAGCAGGATCACACCGACCGCACAGAGAATCGCCATCAGAATGATCCCCGGCAGAAAGAAGACGTTCTCCATGGGTTTTGCGGAAATTGCGGGAACCGACCAGGAAATCAGCTTGCCCATATACAGATCCTGCAGGATCTTCGCGCCGACAAAGGCGGGGACACAGTTTGCAAACATATAGAAGATGGCCTTGCCGCGGCCTATGGCGCGGCCGAGGTTATACAGCTCACCCATATTGAAAACGGGGGCCGCGCAGAGGATCAGCAGGCCGACACCGGGATCCAATCTGCACGCAAGCAGCGCCAGCACCACAGGGGCACAAACGATCCCCGAGCTACCCACAAGGAAGCTGAAGACCAGAGCGATAAAGAGCGTGACCGTTCTGCCGGAGAAATTCATATCGGTGAAGAAAGCATCCGGGAAGGCCGTTGCAATGGCAGCGCCGATGACGCAGGCTGCCAGAAGTCCCGGCAGGCAGCGCAGCACAGAGGCCATGGCAGTCAGCGAACGCGGCAGACGATCCTTGCGGCAGGCCTCGCGGCGTTCCGCCTTGAGCTCCGCTTTTTCTGCCCTTTTCTGTGCCCGTGCAGCCTCATAGGCTGCCGGATCCAGCTTTTTCAGCTTCTTATTCTCCTGTGCGGGGGTGGAAAAAAAGCCGAGAACCGCCGAGGAAATAAAGGCAAAGGCCCACCGCAGCAGCGCGGGGATAACGCCCAGCAGCGCGGCCGAGGCAAGGACGCCCTCCGGTGCACTCTGGCTTTTGGACACAAACCAGGCAGCCGCCGCATCGGCAGAGGCTCCCTCCTTCCGCAGCTTTGCCGCAGCGGCAGAGGCATCCCGTCCCGGCACCGGGGAAAGCACCGCCCGCCCGGAGGCCGCAACGATACGGCCTGCCCGGCGATCGGCATAGTGCTTTCCAAAGCTCCGGTCACCGAAGAAAAAGGACTGCAGAAAAAGTATCACACCGCCGAGCAGCACCAGCGGGGCAAAAAAGGCTGCATACGACAGGCAGAGACCCAAAAATTCAACATACAACATTGGCAGTTCCTCCTTAGGGGACGTTACGGCAGCAGCGGCCGAGGATTGATCTTCTGACCATTTTTTATGATCTCCAGATGCAGATGGTTGCCGGTGGAGTTGCCGGTGGAGCCCATCTTTGCAATGACCTGACCCTTGTTCACCCGCTGCCCCTCCTCCACGAGGATCTCGCTGCAGTGGGCATACAGGGTCTCATAGCCGGTGCTGTCATGCTTGATGCGCAGATAATAGCCGTAGGAATAGTTGAGCTTTTTGACGAGGACCACCGTGCCGCCGTCTGCGGCGTAGATAGGCGTACCCTTGCGGTTTGCTATATCGATACCCGTATGGAAATCGCCGCGGGAAGGACGGCTTCCGTAGGTGGAGGTAACGACACCGGAGCAGGGCCACTGGAAGGTGCCGGTAGCACCCGACTTGCGGGAGCGGGTTCCCACGCGAACGATCTTTTTGACGGGCTCCTGGGTCACCGTCTCGGTGACCACATCCCGCCCGACCACTTCGCCGTCGCGGTAGGTGACGTAGGCGGTAACGATCTTGGATCCGTTTTTGCCCTTCTGCTTGGTGCGGGTCTGGCCGACATAGAGGGTCTTGTCCTTGATCTCCTCCGTCTCGTAGGGGATGACCTCCTCATAGGTCTCGAGGATGCAGGTGTCCACCTGCAGGACGGGCACGCTCTTGTTCAAATAGATCTCGTCGCCGGCGCGGACTCCGTTGACATCGATACCGGGGTTCAGGGCCACCAGCTCCGACAGGGTCATGCCGTTGCGCAGCGCTACGGCAGAGAGGGTGTCACCCTTGCGGAGGGTGTAGGTCGCGGCCTCGGCTTTAAAGCCCGAAAGGGCGGCGATGAGCTCCGCAGGCTCCATGTAGTATTTCAGGCTGACGGTTCTTTTTTCAAATTCGATATTCTGCGCAAAGGTGACACGGGTATCCGGCTCACCGGGATCCCGGGAGGCAAGGAACTGTTCAAGGAATTCATCCACCATCGTCCGGTCGGTGACCGCGCCGTAGATAACGCCGTCCACAGTCATGGTGTAGAGCTCCTGCACCTCGTCGATCTGCGCAAAAAGCAGCTGAGAAAGCTCGTCCGCGGTGAGGATCTCCTCAGCGCTGGCAACGCCCAGCGAATAGGTGGGCACGACATTCAGGGTGTAGAGCTGACCGAGGCTTCGGCGGGCTTCGTTTTCGCAGAGAGCCGCAGCCTCCGCGTAAACCGTTTCGTCCTCCACCGCGCCAAGATACCGACCGCCCACGTAGATCTCCACTGCAAGACCGTAGAACTGGGAGGCCATGACAATGACGGCAAAAACAACGATAAAGCCGAGGGCGACCGGGCGGCCGATCTTCCCGCTTTTCTGCTCAAAAAGCCGACGGCGCACGTGGGCGGGCAGATTGGATATAATGGGTGCCGCCGCCTCCCGGAAGGTCATGCCCCGGGGAACGAGAAAATGGCGGCCCTTCCGCCGATCCGCCAGCACGAGGCTTTCGTTTCGCACCAGATTCCCGCCAAGAGACATGAGAAACACCAGAAACCACCGGCGGAATTTGCCGAAGATCTCACGGATGAGGCTGCCGACCTCCAGCCGCACCGCTGCAAGGAGATGCAGAAGCGCGTTTCCGCCGCAGGCGATCAGGCGGCGCAGCTGCGCCGCACGGAGAGCCAGATACATCCCCGCCTTAAAGGCCGGCGCATTTTTCAGTCGGACGCGAAAATCCTGCATTCGCAGCTCTCCTTTCCCCACATTCTGCCCTCCGGGCATATCTTTCATTTTCTCATTATACTGTTTTCCCGCGCATCTGTCAAGAAAGGGGCTGTTTTTACGGCAAACCGCCCTGCCTTCCGGAAAGAGAAGACGGGGCGGTTATTCATTCTTATCTCATCAAAGCAGCTTTCCGAGGGCCTCCACGTCCTCCGGCCTTGTAGCCCAGGAGGTGACAAAGCGCACCACGCAGTTTTCCGCATCGAGGTTTTCCCAGAAGCTGAAGGCCACCTCTTTCCGGAGGCTGTCATACTTTGCCCGGGGCATGACAACAAAGATCTGGTTTGTGGGGGAGGCGATATGCTCCCGATAGCCCGCCCGGGAGAGATATCCGCGCAGAGCGGCTGCGCAGGAAATGGCATTTCTGCCGATCTCCCCATAGAGCCCGTCGGTAAAGAGGGCATCAAACTGCACGCCCGTCAGGCGGCCCTTGCAGAGCAGGGCTCCCTCCTGCTTGATATACGTCCGGAAAGCGGCCGGCACCCGTCCGGGGCGGAAGACCAGCGCCTCGCCGCAGAGGGCACCCACCTTGGTGCCGCCGATATAGAAGGCATCGCACAGCCGCGCCATATCCGCCATGGAAACGTCATTCTCCGGGCAGGCCAGCGCATAGCCAAGGCGCGCGCCGTCGGCATACAGGGGGATGCTCCACCGGTCACACACCTCACGCAGCGCCTTGAGCTCCGCAAGGCTGTAAAGCGTTCCGTATTCCGTGGGCTGGGAGATATAAACCATGCCGGGATGCACCATATGCGTATAGACCGGATCTGCATAAAAGTCCTCAAGATACCGCTTCACCGCATCGGCGGAGAGCTTTCCCTCCCGATGGGGCAGGGTAAGCACCTTGTGGCCGGCATGCTCGATGGCACCCGCCTCGTGGGAGGCAATATGACCCGTTTCCGCCGCGATAACGCCCTCATGGGCGCGCAGCACGGACCCGATGACCAGCATATTGGTCTGCGTGCCGCCGGTGAGCAGAAAGACCTCCCCTTCCCCGCCGCAGGCCGCGCGGATCTTCTCCGCCGCCCGGAGGGTGTAGGGATCCGCGCCGTAGCTCGGAAGATTTTCGGCATTCGAGCGCACCAGCGCATCCATCACCGCAGGGTGAGCACCGACGGTATAATCACTTTCAAACCACAGCATTTTTCTCTTTCTCCGCTTCCTTTTTCAAGGATTATACCATATTCCCCGCCCGCCCGTCAATTCACGCCGTGCGCCCCGCCTCGCAGAGGCAAAGCTCCCAGGCGTACTGCCTGCGAAAATCGCGCTCGGGATCCTCACCCGCCGCCTCGCCCCAGGGCCTGCGGCCTGCCTCGCGCTCCAGCCGCGCCGCCACGGTGCGGGCATAGTCAATGCGGGCGCGGTCGTTACGCTCAAAAAAGTCGTGGTAGCAGACGGGATAGTAGCGGCGCGCACCGCGCCAGTCGGCATACACCGCCTCCAGAATACGGCAGTAGGCATTGTAGTCTGCCGCTGCGGGAATTCTGCGGCGGGCACGGGCCCGCAGCTCTCCCACCAGTCCGATAAGAATGGCACTTCCCGAAAGGAACATCACGGTCAGCAAAAAGATCTTCATGTTTCATACCTCTTTCCTGTTGATTTCTGAGGCTATGATACCATGTATGTTGTCCGATAAAACGGACACATTTTCGTTTTGTTGACGGTGAGATCTGATTTACGGCATTTCAGGTTTCATCTTTTAAAACCGTATATTCTCCGCTTTTTAATATGCGAACAAGACTTTCATTGTCTTTTATTCTTTCTCCGACAGCAATGCCCGAATGCCCTCCTGATTGTACGCTATGTCCGTCAGATCCGCCGATACACGCAAGTCCGAATTCATCTGCCAGGCGCCGGGCACTTTCATTCCATTCAGGTTCATTTGCCGAATTATAAACCTCTATCCCGTCGAGCATGCTGAGACAATCAAGCGGATATGGCTTTGTGACGTAGCTTCTGGCGCGATATGGATGCGCCTGATAAACAAGACCGCCGAAAAGATGAACGATCTCGGCGTATTTTTCTGCTTTTCCGGACTTTAATTCGGGATGAGCCGCTATCAGCTCGGGAGTTATACCGTATATAAGTATCTCCTGCCCATGCCCGACGTGTTCCTCCAATCCAAACAATAAATCAAAGTCCACATCCTGCGCATATGCAAGTCCATACAAATAATCCTGTCTGTAGGCATCTACAAATTCTTCCCAGGGCAAGTTCTTATCGATTTTGTTAGCGCCGTTGTAAAAGTGATTTGTCACTACCGCTCCGCTGTACCCTTTCCCGATCAGGGCATCGATATGATCCCGTATATCCGCACCTCCGCCGCTGCAGGGACCGGTGTGAAAATGCATTTCATATTTGTATATCCTGCCGCGGTCCATATTCAGCACTCCTTTTCCACATGGAATTAAGTATATTCCAGGCAGATGATTCTGCCTGGAACGAAACTGTTTTACGAAGCTTCGTCATTTCTGACGGCGCTTTTGGGGAGCTCATTTTCCAACGATCTGGGTCTCATAGATGTGCCTGATATCTCCCGCGCGGTTGACCGCCTTTTCAAGGAAGGTGAGCAGGGCGATATCAAGGATCAATGCCGCGAGGATCACAAGCAGCACGATCAGAGCGATCCGCGCCGCCTTCCAACGGACAGAAAGCCCGGAAAACGGGGTTTGAAAAAGCAATTTCAACGCCTTCATTTTCCGTCACCTCCGTAAAAATCCGAAAGGGTCACGCCGAAAACGGAGGGCACGGGGCGCTCGCCGAAAAAATCCACCGGTCGGCTGACCCGACCGTCGTTGAAGACAAGGGTCGCACAGGAGCCGCCGTCCAGCATCGCCCCGGTATAGGCCCCGTAATCCAGCAGCACGTTCTGCACGTCCAGCAGCGTTGCGCCGATACTTGACGGACGGCGTCCCTCCAGCATCACGAAGATGACGGCACCGTCCGCCCGCTGGCCGATGGCCGAGCGGGGCGCATAGCCGTAGCCGCCGGTGCCTTCACGGATGAGGCCCTCTCCCTCACAGACCAGAGCAGGCCGGAAGCTGACGGCATCGCGAAGCGAAAAACGCTCCACCGCCTCCTCTGCCGTCCAGCTGCCGAAGACGAGAACACCGTCCTCCGTAAAGCCGATCAGATTTTCCTTCTCCTCCGGCGTTTCCGCCTGCCAGACGATCTCGCCGCCGGCGATGACGCTGCCCGCCGGGATGCCGCCCTTGCCAAGGAGGGTATCGTTATCGAGATATCCGCCCGCATTGATACCCGCAGCAAGGCCAAGTCTTTCATTATATTCCGAAAGACTATAGCCCTGTGTTCCGAGATCGGGAGTGACAAAGAGCTTTACGGCCGTGGGATCATGGATGACCAGCACATGCCCCACGAAGCTCGTGCCCCGGAGGGTGAAATACTCAATGCGTTTCTCCGGCTCAAAATCCGCCGGATCGGCAAAGGCGGAAAGATCCTCATATTCTGGAAATTTCGAGTAGTAAAGTCCCGCTTCCATCACCTCGCGGATCTCTGCATCGCTGCGAAAGGTGCGGACGAGAAACTGGGTGCCCCGGGAGACGGAAAAGGTCTCCGTCAGGGTGACGGCAAGATTCGGATATGCCCCGGAAAAGGCCAGCGGAAAGATAAGCGCCGCCGCAGCCACCGCAAAGCAGAGCACGAAGCTCAGCGCGATGCCCGTCCGGCACAGTATTCTCCCGGTTTTGGTCTTCATCATAACGGTTTTGTATCCTTTACGTCGCTTGTCGGAATATTTTGCCCCGTCCTTCGCCATAATAATCTCACAAACTGTGATCCGGAGGTCAAAAAAGATGCAGGTCAAAGAATTGATGAACCGCCACATCGTGGCCGTTTCCCCGGAGGATTCCGCCGCCTCGGCGGCGCATCTGCTCAGCCGCTACAATATCGGCTCCCTGCCGGTGATGACATCGGAGGGGCGGCTGCGGGGCATCCTCACCGACCGGGATATCGTCACCCGATGCGTGGCGGCGGAGGAGCTGCCGGAGACCTGCCGCGTGCGGGATATCATGACCCGTTCCATCGTCACGGTGGACGAGGATGCGGACATCCGCGAGGCGGCAAAGCTCATGAGCGACGGGCGCATCCGGCGGCTGCCCGTGCTGCGGGGGGATCTGCTTGTCGGGATGCTCTCCCTGGGAGATCTTTCCCGCTGCCGCGTCTGCGATGCGGAGGTTTCGCGGGCCCTCTCGGAGATCTCCCAGAAAACGGGAAAGCGTTAATCCTCCCGCTCCGCCGCCTGCTTTGCCAGCAGAGCGGCCCGGTAGGCCTCATTGCGGGAGAGTCCCTTCTCCCGGGCGGCACGGACGTTGTCCCGGGCGCTGGCCTCACCGGAAAGGGTGCGCGAGGCTTCCTCGGCGGTGAGGGTTTCACGCTCGGCTTCGGGCGCGCCCTCCACACACAGCACGTATTCCCCCCTCGGCTCGGTCTCGGCATAAAGGCGGACGGCATCGCCGAGGGTAGTGAGGATGCCTTCCTCGTGGAGCTTGGTCAGCTCACGGCCAAGAAAGATGCGGCGCGCATCCCCAAAGGCCGCCGCCATATCGGCAAGGGTCGCCCGCAGCTTATGGGGCGCCTCGTAGAAGATCATGGTGCGCATCTCTCCCACAAGGGCAGCAAGCGCCGTGCGGCGCTCCTTTGTCTTTGCGGAAAGGAATCCCTCAAAGCAGAATTTGCCCGTGGGCAGGCCGGAGACCGACAGAGCGGACACGGCGGCGCAGCAGCCGGGCACGGTATAAACGGGGATGCTCTCGGCGCGGCAGCGGGCAACGATGGCCTCACCGGGGTCGCTGATGGCGGGGGTGCCGGCATCGGAGACGAGGGCACAGACCTCGCCTGCACGCATGCGCATCACCAGCTCCTCCTCCCGCGCCCGCAGGTTGTGGGCATAGTAGCTCACCAGCGGCTTTGAGATCTCAAAGCGGGTAAGCAGCTTCTGGGTAACGCGGGTGTCCTCCGCGGCGATGAAATCCGCGCCGCGCAGTACCTCCACCGCCCGGGGCGAGAAATCCCCCAGGTTCCCGATGGGGGTGGCAACAATATAAAGGGCGGGGCCTTCCATACGCATCCGCGCTCCTTTCACATCTCATAAATTCGGCGGTATTCCGCCGTTGGGGTGCCGTCTGCCTCCGCAAGGATCAGGGGCGGCATCACGCAAAGTCCCGGTGCGGCACCGGAGCGCGCCTCGCAGAGCAGAAGATTTGCCTCCCGGTCGGCTCTCGGATGGACCGTTCGGAGCCGTTTTGCGGCAAAGCCCGTTTCCGCAAGGGCGGCAAAAAGCTCCGCCGCGCGGTCAGGGCGCCAGCACAGGCACAGCCTTCCCCGAAAGCGCAGGATGCGCCGGGCAGCCCGGCAGATATCGCCGAGGGTGCAGCACTCCTCCGCCCGCGCCGCTCTCCGTGCGGCATCGGGGCTCAAGGTCCCTGCGGCGGGGTCAAAATAGGGCGGATTTGTCACCACAAGCTCACAGGAGCCGACGGGCGGCAGAATTTCCGCGCAGCGGAGGTCTCCCGCGGTGACAAAGGCCCGTCCCGCAAAGCCGTTGTTTGCAAAGTTTTCTGCAGCGATCGTCGCGGCGGCGGGATCCAGCTCCACGGCGCGGAGCTGCCCGGGGTTTTTCCGGAGCAGGAGCAAGGAAAGGATGCCGCAGCCCGCACCGAGATCGGCCATATTTCCCCGCACCGGCGGACAGAAGTCGCCGAGCAGAAGGGAATCGGTTCCGAATTTCGGCAGATCGGTATCCTGCGTATACACCAGCCCGTAAAGCGGCTCTCTGGTGCGCATGCCTATCCCTCCTCTGTATTTTTTCGAAGAATAAGGGCTGCCCGACCACAAAAGCGGAAGGGCAGCCCTGTCATTGCTTTGCTATGCTCGATCAGTCCTGGGGCTTGGGGGCATCGACGGGGCAGGAGCCGGCGCAGGCGCCGCAGTCAATGCAGGTGTCAGCGTCGATAACGAACTTGCCGTCGCCCTCAGAGATAGCCTCCACGGGGCAGTCGCCAGCGCAAGCGCCGCAGGCGATGCAATCGTCGGTGATAACATATGCCATGGTTTTTGTCTCCTCTCAAAATGGATGTATATTTATTTTAACATACTTTTCCGGAAATGCAAGCGGAATTTTTGATATTCTTCCCGCCTGCCGATGGCTCCGGCCTTATTTTGCCACCTCGGCAACGATCTTCTTGAGGCTGTCCGCCGCCATGGTGAACCACTTCGGGCAGCTGTCCTCCAGCAGATTGATGGGAGAATTGGGCTCCAGCTCCGCGAAGCCCTGGAAATTGCGCAGATGGGGCTCCAGGGAAAGGAAGCCCTCGTAGCCGGAATTCCACAGGTCGGAAAGGATCTCGCGGAGGTGACCGTCACCGTAGCCCGCGGGCACCACGTGACCGTCGGCGGCGACGGCATCCTTGATGTGCATGTAGACCACATAGGGCTTGAGCATATTCCATGCATAGGGCCAGGTCTCCTCCTGGGCCTGAATGAAGTTTGCGGGGTCAAAGACCAGCTTGAGCTTGTCGGAACCGAGGCTCTCGATGAGATCCAGGCAGCGGGCGGCCTTCTCACCGTAGATATCCTTCTCGTTTTCGTGCAGCAGGGTGATGCCGGAGCCCCTGGCCACCTCGATGTAGCGCTCCCAGCGGCGAAGCACCTCATCGCGGGACTTTTCGCACTCCTCCTCGGGAACGAAGAAGGAGAACATGCGGATATAGTCGGTCTCGAAGATCTTCGCGATCTCCAGCATGCGCTTGAAGAGATTGATCTGATCCTCAAAATCGTCCGTCAGCTTGATCTTGCCGATGGGGGAGCCGAGGGAGGAAACGCGGAAGCCGCGGGCCCAGAAATCCTTCTTGATGGAGCGGACATCCTCGGGGGTGTAGAGCGAGATGTTCTTGCCGTTGATGCCGCGCACCTCCATAAAGGAAATGCCGTGCTTCTCCATCTCATCCATCTGGATACGGGGAGAGGGGTCGATCTCGTCTGCAAAGCAGGAAAGAATGAATTTGCTCATGATTTATCTCCGTTTCTGCCCGGAAATGCGGGCATTTTTATTTTTTTCAGAATCTGATGCGGAAGGTGCGGATCTCGTAGGGGGCGTACTCCAGAACGATGCGCGCCGCCGGGTGGATCTCCCGCTCCGGGGCCTCCAGAAGATCGGTCTCGGCGATGCTCCGGGGCACCCGGTCAAAGATCAGCTCTCCGCGGCCGTGGTTGCCGTGACATTCGTAGAGGCGGAGGATAAAGCCGTCCCCGTCCTCTGCGGCCTTGAGGGTATCGATCACGAGATTGCGGCTCTCGCAGCGCACCGGGGCAGTAAAGCTCCGGGCTCCCTTTGCCGTAACGAAGGGAGTGTTGAGGTCAAGGCCCTGCCGCACCACGTCCGCCGCACGCCAGTCGCCGGCGTGGGGATAGAAGGCGTAGGTGATATCGTGCTCGCCCCTGTCTCCGATGGTGGAGGGATGGGTGGTCGCACGAAGCAGGGTAAGCCCGAGGGTGTTTCCGTCCACGTCGTGGCCGTATTTGCAATCGTTTAAAAGGGCCGCGCCGTAATCGCCCTCGGAAAGATCGGCAAAGCGGTGGGCGCAGAACTCAAAGCGGGACTTCTCAAAGGAGGTGCTGGCCACGGTGGGACGCATGTAAGTGCCAAAGCCCTCCTCCAGCGCCACGTAAGGGGTATTCAGCCGGCAGGGGAAATAGACCCGCAGCACCTTGTGCAGCTCCTGCCAGTCAACATGGGTGACGAAGTCGATGCGCGCCGTATCCGGACGGAGGACGATGTCCTGCAGGATCGCACAGCGCTCCCCGGTAAGTTGCAGCCGCAGAATCGTTCGCAGGGCATTGTTTTCCAAAACGGATATCTCGCCGCGGAAGGGGCTTTCGATCTCGCGGTCACGGTACTCGGGATAGATGTTCCAGGCATCCTCTCTCTGGGGGCCGTCCCGGAAGAGACGGAGTTCATTGGCCGGAGCATCGATGATCTCCCGGGCCGCAGCCTTGTCGTAATAGCGGCAAAGGCGGCCGAGACCGTCAAAGGCCGCGATAAAGTGATCGTTTTCCACGGTGATGCCGTCGGCATTTTCGGCGATCTGCATGCCGCCGGCGGGTGCCGGCTCTGCCACGGGAGTAAAGACGGCGGCACCGAGGGCGGGAACGTCCGCCGCAAGGAAGCAGAGCTTCCGGCAGCCGTCCCGGAGGGTCACGGCGGCGGGCAGAAGCTTTCCGTCGGCGGAGCGCACGGCGGTGATGCTCTCATCCGCACAGTGGATCTCCACCGGAGCGGTGCGGTCAAAGCCCAGTGCGTTGTACACCCAGATGCCCTCTCCCTCGCCTGCGAGGGAGCCGACGGCATCCGCAGTAAACGCGGCACAGCGGCGGAAGATGCGCTCATATCCCTTGCGGCAGTCCCGGGTATAGACCTCGTTGATGGAGGAGCCGGGCAGGATATCGTGGAACTGGAGGGTCAGGATCTCCTTCCAGCCCTCGGCAAGCGCGCTCCAGTCAGGAGATACGCCCGCAAGAGCGGCGGCAACGCCGAGCTTTTCGGCGGTTTGATAGGCCACCTCCGCGCGGCGGTTGTTCTTTTTGCATTCACCCATGGTGGTCAAGGTGCCGCGGTGGGTCTCGATATAGAGATCGCCGTACCAAACCGGCAGGGTATCCCGTCTCTGCTCCAGCCGCTCAAAGAAGGCGGCGGCGCTTTCGGTGCGGGTGCGGGGAAGGCCGGGGAAATCCGCAAGGCCCCGGGCCTGCAGGATCATCTCACGGGTGGGGCCTCCGCCGCCGTCGCCGTGGCCGAAGGGCAGGATGATCTCATCCTCCCGTCCCGCCTGCAGGTTCATATCCTGGGCAAAGCGCAGCTGGGAGGGCTCCGGACAGCCGTTGTAGAAGTTTGCCGTACGGGGAATGGAGGCGGTGACCTCGCTTCCGTCGATGCCACGCCAGCGGAAGGAGGTATAGGGGAAGCGGTTCTGTCCCTGCCAGTGGATCTTGTTGGAATAGAAGAACCTGGTTCCCGTTTTTTTCAGGATCTGGGGGAGGTTTGGCTGGAAGCCGAAGGTGTCCGGCAGCCAGGCGATCTCGTTGCGGCGGCCGAATTCGGATTCCATGAAGCGCACGCCGTAGAGGATCTGCCGCACGAGGCTCTCACCGGAGACGACGTTGCAGTCGCTCTCCACCCACATGGTGCCCGCAAGCTCAAAGCGGCCCTCGGCGATGCGCAACTTGAGCTGCTCATAAAGCTCGGGGTAATGGGTCTTTGTATAATCCAACAGCTGCATCTGGCTGCAGGCAAATTCAAAATCGGGAAACTCCTCCATCAGCCGCAGGACGTTGGAGAAGGTGTGGGCGCACTTGCGGACGGTGTCCTTCAGCTGCCACAGCCACGCCACGTCGATATGGGTGTGACCCACGAGGCTGATGTGTCCGCGGATGTTGCCGTCGTCGATCTCAGCCATGCGGCGCTGCAGGATTTCCGCCGCCCGGGCGCACTCCTGCCGGAAGGCATCCCCTTCGGCATCCACATCCATGCCGAGCATGGCCTCCCGCAGAGAGGCCAGCACCTTTTCCCGGAGGATACGGCTGTCATTTTCACCGCGGTCATTGTCGAGATTGTAAAAATCCCAGGCAAGGCGCATGGCACAGCCCAGCGCTTCTGTCGCAAGGTCCACCCGGCCAAAATAGGAATACTCCAGAAAATGCCGGACCTTGCCGCGGGTAAAGGCGACGACCTCCAGCTTCTTGGTCTGCCCCGCCCACTCCTTTTTCAGGGGGATGCGGTCGCGGCAGCCGTCGTGTCCGTGCCAGATCTCGCCGTCAACGGTGACATATCCCTCCATGCCGCCAAAGCGCAGGAAGAGATAATCGCGGAAGGCATCCTCGCCGTCGGCGATCTCCGCCGGGAAGGTAACCTCGCACTCTGCCAGCACCGTCTTGTCATAGGGCAGAACGGTGTTCTCATCCAGCGGCATCGCCTCGGACAGATGCGTATATTCACATTCGTCCGAAAAATCGGCGGGATGCCACTGCCAGCCGCCGAAGTCCATGCGGGAGACCAGTTTTTTTGCCTCCACGCGCACAAGGATCGTGTTGACCATCTGCAGATTCATTTTCTTCTACACCTCCGGTTGCGTTAACGCTTGAAGCCTGGTTTTCCGCGCAGCAGAATAATACCCATGAATCCGGCGGCCACAGCCATAAGCAAGGCTGCGAAATCGCCCCAGCCGAAGACAAAGCCTCTGACTGCCGCGGCCTCCGCCGGATAATTTGCGCTGAGCACCACGCAAAGATTGTTGATAAAATGCATCAGCATGGGAATAAACACCGAGCCGGAATAGCAGCCCGCAAGACTGAGAAAGAAGCCGAGCAGCAGCATCGGCACCATGCGGACGGGCACAGTGTGTGCAACGGCAAACAGAGCGCCGCACAAAAGGGAGGACATACCTACGGAGAAGGATCGCCGCAGGGTCGAAAGCATATAGCCCCGGAAGAGCAGCTCCTCACACACCGCCGGGAGCAGCGCGTAGAGAAGGATCGCCGACAGCAGGCCCTCCCCGAGCAGCGCACCCGTTGCCGTGCTGCCGGCGGCGGAAAGCCCCGGCAGGATGCGGCAGAGCAGGTCGAGGATGAGCTCCATCAGAATGGCGGCAGAAGCCCACAGAAACAGTGCCGCCGGCACATGACGGAAGCGGAAGGAGCGCAGCATGAGATCCCGGCTGAGCGTCCCGCCGCCGATGAGGCAGGCGATGACCGAGAGCAGGGCGATGAGCAGATGCAGATAGATCCTCTGCCCGACGATCTCCTTTAAGAAGGGGATATTCGGCGGGAAAAACTGCAGCACGAGAAAGAGCGCGTACACCGCAAGCACCGCAATGAGGCTGCGGTTGGATGAGGATCTTTTTGCCATCACGCCTTCTCCTCTCCATCAGCCCGGAAGCCGTTGAATTTTCCGCAGGCTGCGTCCACACCCTCCGAGAGAATGACCTGCGGCGCACGGGCGGCCACAGCCTCCGCCTTATCGATGAGGGCACGGTCGGCGGGCACGGGATGGCCCAGCACCCAGGAGGTCATGCCCTCGCCGCCGGAGGGCGACGCGCCGACACCGATCTTGACGCGGGGGAAGGTGTCGCTTCCCAGCTCCGCGATGATGCTCTTCAGTCCGTTGTGGCCTCCGTGGCTTCCCTTTCCGCGCACCCGCAGGCGGCCGCAGGGCAGGCTGGTGTCGTCACAGATGACCACCACCCGTTCCGGGGGAATGTGATAGAAGGCGGCAGCCTCCCGCAGGGCGGCACCGCTGTCGTTCATAAAGGTCTGGGGCTTCATGAGAAGCACCCGCTCACCGCCGAGATTTGCCTCCGCAGTGAGGGCGCGCCACTTCAGCCGGTCGATGCGCACACCGGCGGCATCCGCCAGCATATCGACGGTCTCAAAGCCCACGTTGTGCCGGGTCTTTTCGTATTTTGCGCCGGGGTTACCCAGTCCGCAAACGATGGCGGTCACTGCGCCGCCCGAGGGGCGCTCCGCTTCGATTTTCTTAAAAAGGTCAAAGATAGACATGATCTTTCCCGGCTCCCAAAAACAAAAAACATGATTCACTGAAAGTATACCATATCCGCGCGGGAGGGGCAAGCCCCGACTTTATACATTCCGCCGCGCAAATCCACCGCATTTCGGGCGGAAAATCCCTTGCCACGGGGCTCTTTTGGGTGTATAATAGATGCAAATCAAGTAAGTGAGGCCTCTATGACAGGAGAATACGTCACCCGAAGTCCGGAGGAGACCCACGCCCTGGGCCGCCGCCTGGGTGAGGTGCTCGTCTCTCTGCCCGGTCCCGTTGTCATCGCCTATACCGGCGGACTCGGTGCGGGCAAAACCGCCTTCACCGGCGGACTGGCCGAAGGGCTCGGCATTTCCGACCGCATCACCAGCCCTACCTTTACCATCGTCAACGAATACGAGGGCATCCGCCGTCTTTGCCATTTCGATATGTACCGTCTCTCCTCCCCGGAGGATCTGGAGAATATCGGTTGGTACGATTATCTCATCCCCGGCACCGTGTGCGCCGTCGAATGGAGCGAGAATGTGGCGGAGCTTCTGCCGGCAGACCTGCTCCGGGTGGATATCCGCCAAGGAGACGGGAGCAACTGCCGCATCATCACCCTTTCCGGCCTTCCCGCCGGGGAAGGAGAACAGCCAACGTGAAGATCCTTTCTCTGGAATCCTCCGCCGGTCCCGCATCCGTGGCCTTTTCGGAGGAGGGGCGCATCCGCGCCGCCCAGTATCAGGACGTGGGCTCCACCCACAGCCGAACCCTGCTTCCCCTCTGTGAAAGCATGCTTTTAAACGCCGGCCTTTCCTATGCGGATGCGGATCTCATCGCCGTTTCTGCCGGTCCCGGCTCTTTTACCGGCGTGCGCATCGGCATCGCCACCGCCAAGGGCGTCGCCTTCGGCACCGGCGCAAAGTGCCTTGCCGTGTCAAGTCTTCTCGGCCTTGCGGCCAACTGCGCGGATCTGGAGGGAGCGCTTCTCTGCCCCTGCGTGGATGCCCGCTGCGGCCGCATCTACACCGCCCTTTTCCGGGTGGAAAACGGTTTCCCCCGCCGCCTTGCGGAGGATCAGGTCCTGCCCCTTTCCGCCCTTGCGGACTTCTGCCCGGAGCCGCCCCTGCTTCTCGGCGACGCGGCCGAGGCCGCCCTCGCCGCCCTGCCCGGTGCCCGGCTCGCCCCCCTTTCCCTGCGGCTGCACCACGCCGTCGGCATTGCCCGCGCCGCGGCGCACTTTGCCGCCGATGCGGTGGAGAGCGATCTGCTCGTCCCCGTTTATCTGCAAAAATCCCAGGCGGAGCAGACCCGTCTGGATGCCGAAAAGAACATTTCAAAGGAGATTAAGTGATATGAAGGTCATCCTCGGTGCCGATCACGCCGGTCTTGAACTGAAGGAGCATCTGGTCGCCCATCTGACCGCGCTCGGGCATGAGGTCACCGACCTCCACGACGAGGCTCTGGAGGTCGATTATCCCGATATGGCCGCCGCCCTCTGCAGCCGGATCACCGACGGAAGCCATCCCCTCGGCATCCTCGTGTGCGGTACCGGTGTCGGCATCTCCATTGCCGCAAACAAGATCCCCGGCATCCGCGCCGCCTGCATTTCCGACGTGTATTCCGCCCGGATGTGCCGCAGCCACAACGATGCCAATGTTCTGTGCCTCGGCGGCCGCACCCTTGGCCCCGAGAAGGCCTATGAGCTGGCGGAGCTCTTCCTTTCCGAGCCCTTTGCCGGTGAACGGCACGCCCGCCGGGTGGAAAAGATCGCAAGGCTTGAGCGCCGCGACTGAAATTTCGAAACCTCTGTACCCAACAGATCCGATATTAAAACGAAGGAGTATTACGCATGGCAAACCTTACCATCATGGATCATCCCCTGATCCAGCACAAGATCTCCATCCTCCGCGACAAACGCACCGGCAACATGCAGTTCCGCAAGCTTGCGGAAGAGATCGCCACCCTCATCGCCTACGAGGCCACCCGTGACCTCGCCCTGGAGAACGTGGAGGTCGATACCCCCATCACCACCGCCACCTGCAAAAAGCTTGCCGGCAAAAAGCTTGCCATCGTTCCCATCCTCCGCGCCGGTCTCGGCATGGTGGACGGCGTTCTGACCCTTGTTCCCGCCGCAAAGGTGGGTCACATCGGTCTCTACCGTGACCACGAGACTCTGGAGCCCCATGAGTACTACTGCAAGCTGCCT
>JAFQKV010000008.1 GCA_017414715.1 Clostridia bacterium | reverse complement strand
TTGGAATGGATGCCGGTTGAGGGCAGAGCGATGACCACGTCGCCCTCTGACATACGGGTGTTGTCGAGGATCTTTTTCTTGTCCACGATGCCCACGGCGAAGCCGGCAAGGTCATAGTCCTCTTGGGGCATCATGCCGGGATGCTCGGCGGTCTCACCGCCGATGAGGGCGGCACCGGACTGCACGCAGCCCTCGGCCACGCCGGAGACGATGGAGGCGATCTTCTCGGGGAAATTCTTGCCGCAGGCGATGTAGTCAAGGAAGAAGAGGGGGCGTGCGCCGCAGCAGATGATGTCGTTGACGCACATGGCGACGGCATCGATGCCGATGGTGTCGTGCTTGTCCATGAGGATGGCGAGCTTGACCTTGGTGCCGCAGCCGTCGGTGCCGGAGACCAGAACGGGCTCCTCCATGCCGGCGACGGGCAGACCGAAGCAGCCGCCGAAGCCGCCCACGTCATCAAGGCAGCCTTCGTTGCGGGTGCGGGCGATGTGTTTTTTCATCAGTTCAACAGCCTTGTAGCCGGCGGTGATATCCACGCCTGCGCTGGCGTAGCTGTCGGAGCGGGACTGGTTGTGCATCTCGTATATTTCCTTTCGGTCAATTTATTCTTTGCCGTTCCAGCAATAGGTGCAGAGCTTGCAGGGGTCAAGGCCGATGGCTTTGATGAGGCCCTCCAGAGACTGGAACTCCAGGGAGTCAAAATGGAACTTGTCGCACAGCGCCTGGCGAAGCTTCTTTCCGCGTTCGGTGGTGCCGTCGCTGTACTCGTCGAGATGGTTTGCACCCTCTTCACCCTCCAGCTCCATGATGATGCGGCGGGTGATGAGGTCCATCTCACTGTTCGCGCGGGAGAAGTTCAGGTATTTGCAGGTGTGCATGACGGGCGGGCAGGCGCTCCGCATGTGCACCTCTCTGGCACCGTTCTCATACAGGAACTCGACGGTTTCGCGAAGCTGGGTGCCGCGCACGATGGAGTCATCCACGAAGAGCAGTTTTTTGCCCTCTATGAGTTCCTTGATGGGGATCTGCTTCATTTTTGCCACGCGGTTGCGGTCCACCTGACGGGCAGGGGTGAAGGACCGGGACCAGGTGGGGGTGTATTTGATGTAGGGGCGGGCAAAGGGAATGCCGCTTGCGTTGGCGTAACCGATGGCATGGGGCGTGCCGGAATCGGGGAAGCCGCTGACGTAATCGATATCATGCACGGCATCGGCAGCCTTGTCGTTTTCGGCAAGAATACTGCCGTCGCGGTAGCGCATGGCCTCCACGTTCACGCCCTCGTAATTGGAGGAGGAGTAGCCGTAGTAGGTCCACAAAAAGGAACACATGCACATTTTCTCGCCGGGCTCTGCGAGCATCTCCATGGTGTCTGCCGTGATGCGAACGATCTCGCCGGGACCAAGCTCATGGGCATCCTCGTAGTCGAGCTTCTGATAGGCAAAGGACTCAAATGAAACACAGTGGCCGTCCTTGTTTTTGCCAACGAGCACGGGCGTTCTGCCGAGCTTGTCGCGGGCGGCGATGATGGAACCGTCCTCACAGAGGATGAGCAGGGAAAGACTGCCTTCGATCTGGTCCGCAACGAACCGGATCCCCTCCACAAAATCCGCCCTGCGGCTGATAAGGGCGGCCACAAGATCGGTGGAGTTGACGGCACCGGCCGTCATGGCGTTGAAGTGGCCGCTGCTTGCGGAGAAATATCGGTCAATGAGATCGTCGGCATTGTTGATGGCACCGACGGTGCAGATGGCAAATTTACCGAGAGCAGAACGGATGAGCAGCGGCTGGGGGTCGCTGTCGCTGATGCAGCCGATGGCGGATTTTCCGCGCATCTCATCAAAAATATGCTCAAACTTGGTGCGGAAGGGGGAGTTCTGAATGTTGTGAATGTCGCGCTGCAGACCAAGCTCCGCATCCCACGCGGCCATGCCGCCACGGCGGGTGCCGAGATGGGAATGGTAGTCGGTGCCGAAGAAGACATCCTCAATGACATCGTGCTTCGAGACCGCGCCGAAAAATCCTCCCATGTGTCCTCCTTATGCCTGTACCCCGGCAAACTCAGCCGAGATCCGGGTATCCTTTGCCAGCACAGCGGCAGCATCGGAAGCGCGCTTGGCATCCAGCTTTGCGGCGAGGTCCGCATCCTCCACGGCGATGATCTGCGCGGCAAGCAGCGCAGCATTTCCGCCGCCGTTGACGGCAACTGTGGCCACGGGGATGCCGGTGGGCATCTGCACAGTAGAGAGCAGGGCATCCATACCGTCCAGATAGGCAGAGGCGCAGGGAATACCGATGACGGGCAGGGTGGTGTTTGCGGCGATGGCACCGGCGAGGTGCGCGGCCATACCGGCAGCGGCGATGAGAACGCCGAAGCCGTTCCTGCGGGCGTTCAGCGCAAAGTCGCGGGCCTCAACGGGCGTGCGGTGGGCGGAAAAAACGTGCACCTCAAAGGGAATGGCAAGAGAGGTGAGCATATCCGTTGCCTTGCGGATAACGGGCAGGTCGCTGTCGCTGCCCATGATAATTCCAACTGATTTCATGTCAGGATACCGAGTCCTTTCTCAAAGTCAAAATTCGCAAAAAGCAAAAAGGGCGGTCCTGTCCCTGATCGAACAGAACTGCCCAGGCGGTCGGCATTATATGTTTTTTGCTCCACCGTGGTCAGGCCCACTTATCCGCCAGTTACAAAAAACAATAAGTTCTTTATAATTATACAGGAAGCCCGACTTCAAGTCAATAAAAAGCCGGGAAATGGCGGCTTTTTTCTCATGAAAATGTTGCCGGGAAAGGCGGGGCCTCCTTTGTGAATTTTGACGGAAACCGAATTTTGCAACTGAAAAAGGAGCGCCCGCCGTCGGGAGGACGCTCCTGTCAAATCAGTGGGCTTTGCAGTAGGTGTTGTATGCCGTGCTCTGACCGGAGGCCAGCACGGGGGTGGGATAGTAATAGACGAGACCCTCGATATCCGTGGTGGGCAGACCGCCGGCATGGAGGGTATACTGCTCATCGGCGATCTTCACGCCGGAAACGGTGTAATAGCGGTTGAGATTGAGGATGCCGATGGTGGTGGTGCCGGGGCAGTAATCTGTAGCGAGAGTCTTGGTGGAGGGGTCAAAGGCGGCGTGTACGTGCAGAGCACAGATCTCGGTGGGTTCATCACCCTTGACGAATTTACCGGTGGCGGCGCGGCTGCCGCGCAGATCGGCGGCACAGGCGGAGGAGGGAATGCCGCCGCTGCAGGTGCAGTACTGGGCTTCCACCAGCGGGACATTGGTCTCAAATTCGCTCACAGGCTCAAGGCTCGCATGGATCTTATCCATAACCAGCTTCCATGCCTTCAGGGCGGGGTTGCCGGAGGCACCGGAGATGACCTGCGGCTTATCATAGCCGTACCAGCAGCCGGCTACATAGTAGGGGGTGTAGCCGATGAACCAGCGGTCCTTGTTGTCGTTGGTGGAACCGGTCTTGCCCGCGGTAGCCATCTTGGAGATCCTGGCGGCGGTACCGGTACCGTGGCTGACAACGCGGGAGAGCAGGGTGTTCATGTAATAGACCGACTTTTCGGAGAGAACGACCTCCATGTCGGGAATATTGTTGAGAATGGTCTCACCCTCGGAATCCACCACGTGGGTGTAGGAACGGGGAGAGGTGTGGATACCGTCGTTTGTGAAGGTGACGTAGGCTGCCGTCAGCTCCCGCAGGGTGATGCCGTCGGTCAGACCGCCGAGGGCCAGCTGGGGATAGCCGATGTCGGTGTAGGAGTTGCCGGTCTTGTTGGTCTTTTCCCGCACGAGGCTCTCAAGGCCCATCTTTTCCGTGGCAAAGTCAAAGGCGGTCTCCAGACCGAGATCCTGCAGCACGCGCACGGCCACGGTGTTGGTGGAATCCTCCACCGCCTCCATGACGGTGATCATGCCGCGGTAGGGGGAGTAGTAGTTCTCCGGCCAGACCTTCTTTTTCAGCACCGTGACCTCGCCGCCCTCTTCCTCGGGCTCGATGGTGATATCCAGGCCTGTCTCATCCACAAAGCTTCCGTTGCGGATGTAGAACATGGGGGAATCGTCATAGACGGAGTAGGGGGTGATGAGACCGTACTCCACCGCCGGGGCATAGACTGTGATGGGCTTGATGGAGGAACCGGGCTGGCGCTTGGACATGGTGGCGCGGTTCAGTCCGCGGTTATCAAGCTTGACACCGCGACCGCCCACAACGCCCTTGATATTGCCTTCTGTATCGTAGACGATCATGGCGGACTGAGGCTGGATGGATGTATTGAGGATCTGCCAGTTGGAATCGTTTTCAAAAACTTCCTCCATGACCTTCTGGACGTTCGGGTCCACGGTGGCATAGATGGAAAGACCGCCCCGATAGAGAAGCTGGGTGGCGATGGTGCGGGAATATCCCTTTTCCTCCATGAGGTCTTCGATGATATCCTCCATGAGCATGTCGGTGAAGTAGGAGTTGATACCGTCGTCGTCCTCCTCGTCCTCCATCTCGTCGGCAAAGACCAGCTCGGTGTTCTTTGCGGCCTCGTAGGTCTCGTCATCGATGATCTTCAAATCATGCATTTTCCAGAGAATGTCTTTTTGGCGCTTGATATTATGCTCGGGATAGTTCAGGGGATCGTAGTAGTAGGGCAGGTTGGTGATACCTGCGATGGAGGCGCACTCCGGCAGGGTCAGCTCGCTGACCTCCTTGCCGAAATAGGTCTTTGCGGCCGAGGCCACGCCGTAGCATCCGTGACCGAGGTTGATGGTGTTGAGATAGTATTCGAGGATCTGCTCCTTGGAAAGCTCCTCCTCCACCTTCAGGGCGCGGAGGATCTCCGTCACCTTGCGCTTGATGGTGACGTCATCATACTCGGTGATGTTCTTGATGAGCTGCTGGGTGATGGTGGAGCCGCCGTAGCTGGAATCCCAGGTCAGCGCAAGCTGCAGGAAGGCGCCGCAGGTGCGCTTCCAGTCCACGCCGTTATGCTCCCAGAAGCGCTCATCCTCAATGGCGACGATGGCGCGCTTGAGATCCTCGGGGATCTGGTCGTAGCTTACCCATTCGCGGTTCTGGGTGCCGTGAAGCTTTGCGTATTCCCTGGTGTTGCCGTCCTTGTCGGTGTAGTAGATGGTGGTGGTGTAGTCCAGCTTGATGGACTGGAAGCTGGTGTCAAACTCCACATCGATGCTGGTCTGCACGTACACGGCGAAGGCGGTGGCGCAGATGGCGGCGGTCATGACAAAAATCATGGCCGCTGTGCCGAGGGCAAACCACAGACGTTTGCGGCGCTCCGGATTCTTTGCCTTTTTGGCACGGCGCTCGGAGATGCGCTTTGCGGTGCTGCCGAGGACGGCTTTGGTTTTGTCGGTAAAGGATCGTTTCAAGACGTACCTCCTTTGGGCCGCATAAACTTGCTGCGGCGGTGAGAAACTATGTTCGGATGAACTCAGATGTATACGGTTAAACTGCCGGTCTGCCGTCCGCCGGGAAAGAAGGACGGCCTCCGTCAAAGTTTTTGACGGAGCGGGAGTGAATATGCAGAAAATCAGAATGATAACCCTTGTGGGGGCTCTTACTGCGGCGGTGATATGCCTTGCGGCGGTGATCGGTGGGAGAAATGCGGTGGATGAGCGGCCGAAGATCGTTGAGGCTGCGCCGGAAGAGGATACGGAAGCGCCCTATCACGTCCGCCTGACAGAGTCGGGGCTCGCCGTGTATTTCGGCGGCCGCAGGACGGGGGAACCGGACGAGACCGTTTGGATAGACACCGGGCTTTTGACCGGAGAGGATCGGCTGCGCCTCGGTGCAGGGGTGGATTTTGAGGTGCGGGAGGAATATCTGATGCTGCTGGAGAGCCTTTCGGGGAGCTAACGGCCCGCCCGCGCCATCAGATCGAATACGAGACGGCGGTCATCGGGCTGGTCGGTGTCCTCCGCTACCTTGTTTTTGATGCGCTTTCCGCACCTTTTACACTCGTGGACGATCTGATATCCCTTGGAACCGGAATATTCGATGCCGACGGGAGCCATGATGCCGCCGCAGTCGCTTTCGCGGTCACCGGGAGCCTCGTCCACATGCTTGGAATGAAGACAGAAGGGGCAATGATTGCGGAAGCTGCCGTTGGTCAGCGGATGGACCTCCGCTCCGCAGTTTTCGCAGATAAAGCCGGTATTTTCGGTTTTACGGCTCATAAAAGACCCTCCAATGCCCGGGAAATATGGCCAAAGGAGCCGCAGAGCAGCACCCGGCCACCGGATTTTTTTGCCGCTGTGACAGCGGCGCGCAGTCCCTGCCCGGGATCGGGCAGAACATAGACCTCCGGGCACACGGATCGGGCCTCTTCGGCCACCGCATCCGCGGAAAGGGCCCGGGGATTGTCGCTTTGCACGGCGTAAAAGGCAGTGCATACCTCCGCCATCCGGCGGATGCAGACGGGATAATCCTTATCCCGGTACATACCCATAACGACATACAGGGGACGGTCGGAAAGATGGCGCTTGACCGCCTGCAGAAGTGCATCTGCAGCGGCGGGATTGTGTCCGGCATCCGCATAGATCTCCGGATGCTCCGAGATACGGGAAAAACGGCCGGTGAGCCGGGCGTTTTTTATGCCGGAAAGCGCGGTTTTTACATCAAATCCGCATCTTTTGGCGAATTCGGTCAGGGCAGCGGCGGCGATCACGCCGTTCTGCCGCTGAAAATCACCGCCAAAGGGAATGACGATGCGGTGCCCGTCAAAATCAAATTCTGTCCGCTGCGGACAAAAAACAACATTCGCAGCCATCATAGGGTCGGGAAGTACGAGCCGGCAGGCCAGCTCTTCGGCCTTTTGCCGGATGACGGCGAGGGCCTCCGGGTGCTGATCCGCCGGGGTGACAACGGTGCAGCCGGGGCGCAGGATGCCGCACTTTTCCTCAGCCACGGCGGTGACCGTTGACCCGAGAAAGGCGGAATGGTCCAGCGAGATGGGAGTCAGCACGCAAACTTCGGTGACGGAAAAAACATTGGTGGCATCGCCCCGTCCGCCCATGCCCACTTCCATTACGGCGTGGGTGATGCCGCGGCGGCGGAAATGTACCAGCGCAAGGGCTACGAAAAGCTCAAATTCCGTCGGCGGATCGCCGGCGGCCTCCAGAGCCTGCCAGTGAGGCAGCACTTCATCGGCGGCGGCGCAGAACTCGGCTGTGGAAATGTCCTCGCCGGCGGCGGAGATGCGCTCGTTTACCCGGAAGATCTCCGGGCTCATAAAGGCACCGGCGGCAAGACCGGAGGCAAGCAGCCCCGCATAAACGGCGGCGGCGCAGCTTCCCTTGCCGTTGGTGCCGGTGATGTGCACGATGTGCAGCCCTTCCTGCGGATTGCCGAGGGCGGTGAGCAGTGCGCGAATGCGGGAAAGCCCCGGCCGGGAGCCGAGGACGCGGGTGTGCGCAATGAAGCTTTGAAATTCCGCAGGGGTCATGACCATATCCTTTCGGAAAAGCAGCAAGCCCCGCCCCGGATGGGACGGGGCTTGCCGGGATATATACGGTTTACTTTTTCAGGCTTGCAATGGACTCGCGGATGCGCGCCACGGTCTCGCCAAACTTTACGATCTTAGCCTTTTCGCCCTCCACAACGGCGGCGGGGGCCTTGGCAACGAAGCCCTCGTTTGCAAGCTTTGCCTCGGCCTTGCGGATCTCGTTCTCGGCGTTGGCAAGCTCCTTTTCCAGGCGGGCGATCTCCTTTTCGGTGTCCACAAGCTCAGCCATGGGGATGAGCAGACGGGCATCGTGGGTGATGACGGAGACCATGCCCTCGGTATCGGCGGGCATTTCGGAGGTGACGGTCACACCGTTTGCGGAGGCCATCTTCTCAAAGAAGGCGGCACCGTCGGTGAAGGCCTTCACATCGTCGCAGACGATGGTCAGCGCGGCCTTGCGGGAGGGAGGAACGTTCATCTCGGCGCGGCGGTTACGCACGGCACGGATGGCGGCCATGACCTTGGCGATGGCTGCCTCCTCCTCGGGATAGGCGGGCATTTTCTCCGCATCGGGCCACTCGCAGATCATGATGCTCTCGCCCTCGTGAGGCAGAGCCTGCCAGATCTCCTCGGTGATGAAAGGCATGAAGGGATGCAGGAGCTTCAGCGTGCCGCACAGAACGTGCACCAGAACCCGCTGGGCATTCTCGCAGCCTTCGCTTTCCTTGTCGGAAAGACGGCCCTTGGTGAACTCGATATACCAGTCGCAGAACTCATCCCACAGGAAGTCGTAGACCTTGGCGGCGGCGATGCCGATCTCATAGCGGTCGAGATTCTCGGTGACCTCGGCGGCAACGGTGCGGAAGCGGCTGAGGATCCACTTGTCCTCCGCAAGGAGGGTCTCGGGAAGCTTATCGTCCTCCACGGTGAGGTTCATTAGCACGAAGCGGGAGGCGTTCCACAGCTTGTTTGCAAAGTTGCGGCCGGCCTCGATCTTCTCATCGGAGAAGCGCATGTCGTTTCCGGGGGAGTTGCCGGTGGCCAGAGCAAAGCGCAGGGAGTCTGCGCCGTATTTGTCGATGATCTCCAAGGGATCGATGCCGTTGCCGAGGCTCTTGGACATCTTGCGGCCCTGGGCATCGCGCACAAGACCGTGGATCAGTACATTCTTGAAGGGGCGCTCGCCCATCCACTCCAGACCGGAGAAGATCATGCGGGAGACCCAGAAGGTGATGATGTCGTAGCCGGTGACGAGG
>JAFQKV010000007.1 GCA_017414715.1 Clostridia bacterium | reverse complement strand
CCCATCGACCAATAGGTCTGCTTTCCTCCGGCAAACGAATATCGGGAATATAGTAATCACCACAACGGATATAATTCAGTTCCTGCATAATATGTTCCTCCATAATATCAAAAGAAAAAGCGTTAGGATAAAAAATGAGTGATGCTCGGTCTTTCGACCTGACATCACTCATTTTTCGTTGTTGATTACCAACCCCGTCTGACAGATGCCGTAAAATAGTTAAATTTTTGGTTTAACTGTTTTACGAACACCCATCATTTCGGGCTCTTTTTTTCTGTAAATATTATACCATATATCCGGAAAGAATACAAGACTTGTATATTTCACCACCGCAGTATATACTTTATGCAAAATATTTGGAATGGGCGGGGTGTGCATGGACGAGAGGGAACGGATGCTGGAAGAACAGTATCTTTGCGAGACGCTGTCATTTATCGACGGGCAATCAGAGGAATGTGAAGAAAAGCTTCGGGGAATGAAATCGGAGCTGCAGAGCGCCCTCCGGGAGCAGTGGCAGGAGGGCCCGAGACTCATCCGCAGCTTTGATGATCTGTTGGAGCTCTACAACGCCTATGCAGAGATCGGGCAGGCGGACAGAAGTCGTATCGAAACGGAACGGCAGCTTCTTCGTCTGCAGAAGCAGCGGAAAAGTCCGTATTTCGGACGGGTAGATCTGCTGGACGAGGGAGAGCGCGAGGAGATCTATATCGGGCTGCACAGCCTGATGGATCCGAAAAGCCTGCGCCACTATGTGTATGACTGGCGCGCGCCGGTCAGCGAGCCCTTTTACACCTGCGAAAAGGCCACCGCCTACGATACGCCGCTGGGGCCCCGTTCGGTAGAGGTGCTGGGACGGCGGCAGTACACCATAGAAAACGGCAGATGTCTGCGAATGTTTGATTCCGCCTCATCTCTGCGGGATGAGGTGCTTTCCGCGGCCCTGTCGGGACATACGGACGGCCATATCAAGAATATTGTCGGCAGTATTCAGCAGGAACAGAATGATGTCATCCGCAACGGAACGGATAAGCTGCTGCTGGTGCTTGGCCCCGCGGGCAGCGGAAAGACCAGTGTGGGTCTGCACCGGCTGGCGTGGCTTTTGTATCACCGCAGAGACCGGCTGCGGGCGGAGAATGTGACGGTCATTTCAAACAGTACCATTTACAGCGAATACGTGGCGGGACTTCTGCCGGAGCTTGGAGAAGAGCCGTTGAATCAGCAGGTTTTTGAAGAGATCCTATCCAATATCCTGCCCGGAATACAGATCGAAACGCGAATGGAACAACTGACCGCGCTGGAGGAAAACACCGATCCTTCCAGGTCGGATACTCTGCGCCGACTGTGCGACGGGACATTTTTGCAGGAGCTGTACGAACGCATTGACAGCCAGCGCTTGATCTGCCCGGATCTGTGGGCAGGGGAGGTGCTGCTCATCGGCGGCAGGGAGCTTACGGAGCGCATGGAAGCCTCGCGGCCATCCTCGTTTGCGGCGGCGGCGGAGGCGGTGCGTCGGGAGATCCGGCATCGGTATGATAACCATTTGTTGGATCACCGGGAGGAGCTGCTGACCTCCGCTTTGCAGGAGGATGACGTAAACAGCTATGCGGATGCGGAAGTGCGTCTGCAGAGCAGATTCCGCGCCAGGACAGAGGATGCGCTGCTGCGGTTTGCAGAAGAAAACCATATCCATGCCGAATATCACCTCGACCGTCTGAAGGAGGAGCTTGGTGCGGAGCCGCCCCGGATGGAGAAGCTTTTCTTTGAGGATGCCTTGCTGCTGGCGCTTTTGCGCTTAAAGCTTGGACTTTTTGAACCGGATCGCCGATGTGCACACGTTCTGGTGGACGAGGCGCAGGATTACAGCGTTCTGCAGCTTTTTCTTTTGCGTGCGATTTGGCCGGAAAGTGAGTTTACCCTCCTTGCTGACCTTCGGCAGGCGGTGACAGAGCCGATAAGTCTTGCGGAGGAAACGGATTTTGGGTACGCCTTTGGGAAAGAGCTTCGTGTACTCCGGCTGAATAAGAGCTACCGTTGTACAGGTCCTATCAATGCGCTGGCATTTGCCCTGCTCGGGGAGACCGGCGGGGCGGAATACTTCCGCCGGGCAGGAGAACCGCCCCGGTTTATCTGCACGGAGGATCCGGCAAAATGCATCCGGGAGCTGCTTTTGCACCGGGGGGAAGGTCTCTGCGGTATCATCGTCCCGGACACGGCGGCAGCGCGAAGGCTTGCGGACAGCCTTGACGAAACCAAGGGGCTGCAGGTGCTGGATTCGCCCGATGCGGTTATTGCAGGTCGGATCATTCTGCTTCCTCTGCTGCTGGCAAAGGGGCTGGAGTTTGATACGGTCATTGCCGTGGATGCCTTTGCAGGTGCGGCAAAGGGAACGGCGGCAGATCGGCGGCGGCTCTATCTCTGCGCCACCCGGGCTCTGCACAGCCTGACCTTTGTGGAAAGGGAGCCTTTGCCGGAAATATACCGTGAGGCAGAGGGATTGATGGAAATGCCGTAGAAGAGAAGCGCAGGGGATGACGCGGTCTGTTTTGCGCGCAGGAAAAAGGTACAATTGACAAAAGATGATATCTGTGTTATAATGATCAAAGATTTGTGTGTGATGTACGTTTTGAGCGACGCCACAAATAGTGCCTGTAATGGCACTATTTGTGGCGTTTTTTATTTCTGAAACACACGGATCACATATAACTGCAGAGGTGAATGAAAGATGAATTACAGCACGAAAATTTCTGAGAGAATGTGGAATTTGCCAGACAAAGGAGAGCTGGAAACACAGAGGGAACTGTCGTTTATTGATGACATTGTTCAAAAAGCGCATATAGAAAAGGAATTGCTGCAGAATCTGGATGGAATCCGGACCGCTTTTGACGGTGGTGCCGGCAGCGGCCGTTTTTCAATTTTGCTGGCAAAAAAAGGGGTTTATGTAACACATTTTGATATTTCGCACTCGATGATTGATAAGGCGAAAGAATTGGCGGAGAAGGAAGGTGTTCTGGATAAAATAACTTTTACAACGGGTGCACTGGAGGATTTGTCCGCCTATGCGGATCGGTCGTTTGATCTGGTTATGTCTTTTGACGCACCGATTTCGTATACCTTTCCCCGCCAGGAAGAGGTGATCGGGGATCTTGTAAGAATTGCACGTCGTAAAATTATGATCAGCGTATCAAGCAGACTGGGAGCATTGCCGTATTTGGCCAATCCCCTGCAGAAGCATCAATTTATTTTGGATAAAAACAGTCCTAACGGTTGGATTCAATGGTGTATGAAGAACAGAGATAAAATGATAGATTCTTTTGCGTTTTGCAGGAAAAAGTGTGACGATACGTTGCATACCGGTTTTTTGGATGACACGGAAGAAGCAAAGCGGGCATATGACAGAGGAGAAACACCCTGGTGTATAACGTATCACTTCATGCCGGATGAATTGGAGCGTATTTTGCGGGAAAACGGCGTAAAAAATGTAAGCCTGTCCGGCCCCGGTGCCTTTGCGAGAACGATACCAAACGAGATCCTGATAAAGATCATCAATGATCCGGAACAAAAAAGGCAATTCCTTGATTTTTGCTATGAGTATGACAGAAATCCGTATGTTTGCGGTATGGGCAAGGACAACCTGTTTGCAAAAGGAGATATTGTTGATTAACGAGAATCTCATAGGATAAAGCACGCAGCCAAAAGAAAGTGAAGCCCAAAAGTGAAAGGCGGTACTCCGTGTATAACACGGAGTACCGCCTTTCAAATGACCGTTATTGCGGAATGATTACTCCATCGTGATGGAGTAGACCTTCGCGTGGCCGGGTGCATGGAAGGTGATGGCAAAATCGATGCTGTCCTCCGAAAGGGCGGAAAGATCGAGTACATGGTTTTTGCGCACGCCGTCGCCGCAGATGCAGCCGGAGATCTCCTGCTTGGGATAGACATAGTTACGGGCGTGGCCCATGCTGTCATAGAGGGAGAGGGTGACGGTGACGGGGATGTCGCCACCGGAAACTTCCGCATTGATGACAAGGCGGGCGAGGTCGCCTGCCTTGCGGAAGAAGGAGGGGGAGCGCAGTGCGCTGCCGGCGGAAAAATCAAAGTTCAGGCAGCTGCCCACCGGCCAGCCGCCGTCGGTGATGTTCACGTAGGTGAAATGATCGCGGGTGACAGAGAAGTCATAGCGGTCAAAATCCCGAGGACTTTCGGCGTGCAGGGTATAGGCATTCTCGCGGATGTGGTCCAGAGTGCCTACAATGAGGGAATAGGTGTAGGTGTAGACGATGTTGTGGTCCAACACCTCGAGAATTTCGGGGCAGAAGTAGCCCGTGGGGGCATCCTTCGGGCCGCCGGCACCCTTTTCGCCGAAAAAGCCGCCCACATAGCGGGTGGAGCCGTCGTTATAGCAGCCGAGGCCGTAGTTTGCATCGTCCACCAGCGCCGACCAGTACTCGGTAGCGCGGTAGCCGATCCAGGGCCAGCCGAGGCCGTTCTCCTTGGTGCAGAGCTCGGTGGGGGCATCGCCGGTGAAGGGCTTGTTGCCCACATAGGAGACCAGCTTGTACCATTCGCCGTTGGTGTAGACGGCGGGTAGCTCGGTGGCGCGGGCGGGATACTGGGTGGTGTCGGGGCGGGCGTTGTTCAGCCGCGCCGTGACATCCACCCGGGTGCCGTTGAGACGGTACCACACCTCAAAGGTACACTCGCCGGGATAGTTATCCAGCGGCCAGTGCATGGGGACACACTTGACGTAAATCTCGTCCGCCGTCTGCTTATGGTCGACGATACGGGAACGGTTGCCGAAAAAGTCGCCGGACTGGATGGGTTTCCAGCCGATGCCTTTCCAGTGGTCGGAGAGCTCGTGGCCCTCGGGCTGAAAGGGGACGGGGTGGCTGTAGAAGGACATCTGCACCTGACGGCCCCAGTCAAAGCTGTTGATGAGATTCTTGCGCCCGTGCTCGGCAAGATAGGTGACGGCACCGCCAAGGCTTAAGTTTACGCCGAGGCGGATACGGTCGTTTTCGATATAAATGACATTCTCGTCGCCGACAAAGAGATTCCGGTTTGGGTTGTGCATGATTTATACCTCGGCAAGGGCCTTTTCGAGAGCCTGGGCCAGCTGATCGGCGCAGGAGGTATCCCGCGGGCCGCAGCGGTTGCCGCGCAGACGCTCAATAGCAAAGGAGGCCTCGGCACCCTCCAGAAGCTTTGCGATGGCCTTGAGGTTGCCGTTGCAGCCGCCGGTGAAAACAATGTTGTAAAGACGGCCGTTCTCCAGATCGAAATCGATGACCTGGGAACAGACCCGGCTGGTACGATAGGTGAAATGCATGATCAGATCCTCCTTTGGGAGAAAAGATAAAGCGGCAGGCGAGGCCTGCCGCTTTTTGTCTGCGGTGAGGGATTAGTCGGCAACGAAGGGCAGCAGGGCCACGTGACGCGCACGCTTGATGGCGGTGGTCAGCTGACGCTGGTGCATGGCACAGGTGCCGGTGGTGCGGCGGGGCAGGATCTTGCCGCGCTCGGAGATCATCTTGCGCAGACGCGCAGTATCCTTATAGTCGATCTCGTTGATCTTGTCAACGCAGAAAATGCAGACCTTCTTACGTCTGCGGGGAGCACCGTTCGCGGGTCTCTCGGGACGGGCGGGGCGCTCGGGACGCTCGGCGGCAGCAGCCGCGGGAGCAGTTCTCTCGGGAGCGTTTTCCATTGAAAAGTCTCCTCCTTTTCCGAATAATTTAGAGTAAGGTTTCCGGGGATCAGAACGGGAGTTCGTCCTCGGCACCGGTGATTTCGGTGAAATCGTTCACGCTGGGTGCCGGAGCAGCCTCGCGGCGGGGAGCATACTGGGGAGCGGGAGCACCGCCGCCCTGGTAGTCATCCGAGCGCTTGGTGTCGGCAAAATGGACCTCATCGGCAACCACCTCAACGGCGGTACGGTCACGACCGTCGCGATCCTGGTAGCGGCGGGTCTGGATGCGGCCGGCAACGGCCACCTGCATACCCTTGCGGAACCACTTGCAGACGAACTCTGCCGTGGCCTGCCAGGCAACGATGTCGATGAAATCGGCAGTGGGCTGATCGCCGGCCTGGTTCGAACGGGAACGGTAGCCGCGGTCAACCGCGAGGGTAAAGGAAACGACCGGCGTATTGTTCTGCGTGTGGCGTAATTCCGGGTCGCGGGTGAGGCGGCCCATCAAAATAGCCTTGTTAAGCATTGCAAAACCTCTCGTTTCTTACTTGCGGATGATGATGGAACGGATGACAGCGTCATTGATGTTGAAAAGACGCTGCAGCTCTGCGGGGAACGCAGTGGGAGCGGAGAACGTGATGAGAGCGTAGTAACCCTCGTTCATATCCTGGATGGGATATGCCATACGCCGCTTGCCCCATTCGTCAACGCTCTCGACGGTACCGTTTGCCTCGATAAGAGACTTGAACTTACCGACGACACCGGCGATCTCCTCCTCGGAGAGAGTCGCATTTACGACGAATAAAGTTTCGAAGTTCGCAGTGATGTCTGCCATTTTTCTTTGCACCTCCTTATGGTCTTTGGACGGCTTTACGCCGCTGGCGGCTCCTGCCCGTCGCAGGAGCAAGGATACATCCAACTATTATACATGATTTTTGCGCGATGTCAAGAGAAAAAATCCGAAAATCTTCAAATTCTGTCTCCATCGTCCTCCAAAGTGAGGGGAAGAGAGGGCATTTTGGGTCCTGTTTTTGCCGGAGGGATGCGCTTGTAGGGGTCATAGGCATATTTGCGGCATTTTCCTTCTCCGGGAACGGGACCGCGGAAACGGCAGATGACCCGGCCGTCATCCATGGCCTCGCCGTTTTTGCACCAGATGCAGCGGGCGGGGATGTCCTTTGAAAACAGCATGGCGGTCTCCTTTTTTGCTGGGAAAAGTATATTTTCCACTATTGTAGCGCATTTTGCGGAAAATTACCAGCAAAAGCGCAAAACAAAGGCAAAAAAACCTGCAAGGAGAGCCTGCAGGGTCTTGCCTGCAAAATATCGGCGGGGTGAGAGCCCCGCGGCGGAGATAAATCCGAGACATTGCAGATGCACACAGAGCCCTCCGAAGGCGCAGACGGAGGAGAGCAGCACCTCACATTCCGGGAGTGCCGCGGCTGCCCGAGCACCGAGGGAGAGCTCACAGGCACCGCGCAGCAGAGCGGAGACAAGGGGCGGCAGGGGCGGGAGCAGGCTTTCTGCCGCCGAAAGCAGGGCGGAGATAAAGATCACCCCGCCGCCGACCCCCGCCATGGACTTTGCCGCCCTGAAAACCGCGGCGGAAAGCCCTTCACCGGCAGCGGCGGGGACGGAGACCGGAGACGGCGTGCACCGGGGAGGTCGGAGAAGGAGGGCACAGCAAAGGGCGGAGAGCGCCTGCACGAAAAGCAGCGGAAGCCCAAGAGCGGGGCGGCCGAGAAGGCCGGCGGAGACGGTGCCGAAAAGAAAACCGATGCCGCAGTTGGAGCACCAGCCGAGCCGCCATTCCGCCTCTGTCCGCGAAATGCGTCCGGCGCTGTACAGTCCGCAGATCAGCCGCGTGCCGGTGGGATATCCGCCGGAAAAGCCCAGAAAAAAGGAAACGGTGCGCCGCTCCGTTCCCGGCAGGGGGGAGCCGGTCAGCATATCGGTCAGCACCATAAAGGGAAAAAGAGAGGGGAGCAGCACCTGCGCCGTGAGGGAAAGTCCTGCCCGTGCACCTTCCGCAGCGGCGGAGGGGCAGAGAAGCAGCAGGAGCAGACCGCCTCCGGCGGTCATGGCGAAAAAAACAGTTTTCATGGCAAAATCTCCTTTATGCTATCAGGATTATTCGTCGGGACGTGCAAATATCCGCACCTCTCCGCATAAACTTTTGCAGATGTCATGGAGGGATTTTTATGGACAGAGAGAAGAAACACCCGATCGCCGCCGCCCTCGCCGCTGCGGCGGACGTACCCATCACCGTTTTTGCCGATCTGCCGGAGGTGGTGCTTTCCGGTGGGCGGGAGATCCGCATCCTGCGGCATCACGGCGTGCGGGAATATACCCCGGAGCGCATCGTCATCTCCGGGGGCGGGATGGAGGTGGAGATCCGTGGGCAGGGGCTGCAGATCCTCTGCCTCGGCCCGGAGAGCCTTGCCGCCGCCGGACGGATCGATGGGGTGATGCTGCTGCGCCGGGAGGTGCACCCGTGATGCGATGGCTTTGGAACGCCTTTGCCGGCTGGGTGGAGGTATGCATCCGGGATCCCCGTCCCGAACGCATGCTCAATCTCTGCGCCCGGCGGGGCGCGGCGGTGTGGGGTGTGGAAAGAACGGACGAGGAAACCCTCAGGCTGTGTCTGCGGCTGCGGGCTTGGGAGGCTGTCCGGGAAACCGTCCGCCGCATGGGAATCGGCGCGGAGGTGACCGGGGTGCACGGATTTCCTGTGCTGCGCAGCCGCCTGGAGGCACGGCCGGTGCTGCTCTTCGGGCTGCCGGTCTGCCTTGCACTGCTGTGCTTCGCCTCTCTTTTTGTGTGGGACGTGCGGGTGGAAACGCCGGGAACGGCAGATGCACGCCTGCAAAGTGCCCTGCGTGAGGTGGGCGTGCACGCCGGGGCCTACGCCAAAGGCATCGATGCAAAAGCGGTGCAGAACGAGCTGCTTTTGCGGCTTCCGGAATACAAGTGGATTGCCGTCAATATCCGCGGAAGCCGGGCGGTGATATCCCTGCGTGCGGCGGATCCCGGCCCGGAATATCCGGCGGCGGAAAGTTGGGATCTTATCGCGGACCGGGACGGCATCATTACCGGCTTTGCGGTGCTTTCGGGCACGGCGGCGGTGAAGGCCGGGGATACGGTGCACGCAGGTGATGTGCTGGTCTGGGGCTATGAGACCGCGCCCGACGGTACCCGCCGTCCGGTGCGGGCGGATGCCTGGTGCGTGGCCCGCAGCTGGGCAACCTGGCAGGCGCAGACATCTCTCTCGGTCAATGAAGTCACCGAAACGGAGACTTGCCGGGAATTCTGGGCGGTTTTTGGGAAAAATGCGCAAAAAATTTGGCCGTGGAGTAGAATTTGGCAGGGAGAATATGATACAATAGTCAAAAGAGAAGAAGCCTCCCTGACTCTCGCCGTGATGGAAGAAACCGTGCTGCGGAGGCTGACGCGCCGACGCGAGCTTTCGGCGGCGGAGGCAGAAGCGATGCTGCTTGCTGCCCTGCGGCAGCGGGCGGCGGACTACGGGGAGATCCGGACGGAGCAATGGCATACCGAGACCCTTGCGGGAGCCTACCGAACCGTATATGCCTTTGAAGCGGAGGGGGCCTTGGGAAAACCCTCGGAAAAATGATGCGGAAGGAAACGGAGAAACAGATTGGAACAGATCATCAGTGTAGACCGGCTGGAGCTTGTGATGAACGTATTCGGAAGCTTCGATGAAAACGTGAAGATCGTGGAAAAGGAGCTGGGCGTTACCGTATTCATGCGGGAGACGGAGCTCAAGATCGCCGGCGATCCGGAAAAGGTGGCCCTTGCCGTCAAGGTCATGAACGGCCTTCTGAGCCTTGCCGGACGGGGTGAGCCCATCACCCCGCAGCACGTGAAATACATCATCTCCGTGGTGCGGGAGGGGCGGGAGGAAATGATCCCGAAGATCGCCTCCGACGTGGTGTGTATCACCGCCAAGGGAAAGCCCGTCAAGGGAAAGACCATCGGACAGAACAACTATATCTCCAAAATGCGGTCCGAGACCGTCACCTTTGCCATTGGCCCCGCAGGCACCGGCAAGACCTATCTTGCGGTGGCGGCGGCGGTGGCTGCCTTCCGGGAAAAGCAGGTCAACCGCATTATTCTCACCCGGCCTGCGGTGGAGGCGGGAGAGAAGCTCGGATTTTTGCCCGGTGATCTGCAGAACAAGGTAGACCCCTTTCTGCGTCCCCTCTACGATGCTCTTTTCGATATGCTGGGGGCGGAAAACTATCAGAAATATATGGAGCGCGGCAATATCGAGGTCGCGCCCCTGGCCTATATGCGCGGACGCACGCTGGATGATTCCTTTATCATTCTTGACGAGGCGCAAAACACCACCCGGGAGCAGATGAAGATGTTCCTCACCCGTCTCGGCTTTAATTCCAAGGCGGTGGTGACGGGTGACGTTACCCAGATCGACCTGCCGGCGGGGGTGCAGTGCGGCCTCAAGCATGCCGTGCGCATCCTCAAGGATGTGGAGGGCATCGCCGTCTGCAACCTGACGGATAAGGACGTGGTGCGCCATGAGCTGGTGCAGCGCATCATCCGCGCCTATGAGGAACACGATAAAAACCGGCATAAGCCGCCGGAAATGCGGGAGAACAAGGCGTGAAAAAGTCAAAGATTCTGATCTCCCGCCGCCGGGGCATCGGGGCGCGTCTTTCGGAGGCGCGGGCGGCACGGGCGGGATGCCTTGCGGTGCTTCGGCACCTCTTTCCCGACAGCGCGTTTGTCCTTTCGGTGACCCTGTGCGGCGAGGAGGAGATCCGCGCCGTCAACGCGGAAATGCGGGATAAGGATGCCGTCACCGACGTGCTCTCCTTTCCGATGCTCACGATCTCGCCGGGCGAGGCTCCGGCGGATCTCGCCGGAGCGGCGGATCTGGAGGGCGGGCGCATTTATCTCGGCGATATGCTCATCTGCGTGCCCCGCGCCCGGGCGCAGGCGGAGGAGTACGGCCACAGCACCCGGCGGGAATTTGCCTTCCTTGCCGCCCATTCGGTGCTGCATTTCTTAGGCTATGACCATATGGAGGAGGCGGAACGCCTTGAGATGGAGGCGCTGCAGCGCAGCGCCCTCGACGCTGCGGGGCTCACCCGCGATACCCATTAAAAGATAAGGACGGAAGAACATATCATGCAGAAAACCGGGATCATTCTCATCGCCGGACGGCCCAATACCGGAAAATCCACCCTGCTCAACCGCATCGTTGGCAGCCGGGTCGCCATCGTTTCTCCCAAGCCCCAGACCACCCGCAGCCGCATCGTCGGTGTCACCACCCGGGGCGAGACCCAGCTGGTATTTCTGGATACCCCCGGTCTTCACAAGGCGCAGTCCAAGCTTGCGGACCGTATGGTAAAGACCATCATGGACAGCGCCGCCTCGGCGGATATGGCGCTGCTGCTCTGCGAGCCGGACAAGCTGCCCGGCCCCCCGGAAAAGATCCTTGCCGAGCGCTTCCGCGCGGCGGGCATGCGGGCCATCTGCGTCATCAACAAGGCGGATGCCGTGCAGAAATCGGTGCTTCTGCCCACCATCGCCGCCTATAGTGCCCTTTACGATTTTGAAGAGATCATTCCCATCTCCGCCCGCACCGGCGACGGTGTGGAGGAGCTCATCGCTATGCTGGAGGCCCGGGCGCCCGAGGCGGAGCATATCTACGAGGATGACGATATGACCGACCAGAGCGAGCGTACTCTCGCCGCCGAGTATCTGCGGGAGCAGTTCCTGCGCCATCTTGACCGGGAGGTGCCTCACGGTATTGCCGTGGTCACCGAGCGCTTTGAGGAGCGGGAGGACGGCGTGATTGAGGTGGATCTCACCGTCTACTGCGAGAAGCGCACCCATAAGGGCATCATCATCGGCAGCCACGGCGAGACCCTCAAGGCCGCCGGTGCCAATGCACGCAGGAATCTGGAGGAGCTGCTCGGCGCACAGGTCTATATGCAGATTTGGGTGCGCGTCAAGGAGGATTGGCGCAACAACGATTATCTCCTTGCAAGCTTCGGCTTTTAAAAATGCTTGTCAAAACAGCGGGGCTGGTGCTGCGGGAGACACGCATCGGTGAAGCAGATAAGCTGCTGTGCATACTGACCGCGACGGACGGAAAAATCACCGTCAAGGCCCGCGGTGCCCTGCGCAAGGGCAGCCGGACGGGGTCGGCAACGCAGCTCTTTGCCTTCTCGGAGCTGACGCTTTTTCAGGGGAAAAGCCAGTATACCCTCAACGAGGCCGCTCCCGTGGAGCTTTTCTTTTCCCTGCGGGAGCGGGTGGAAAGCATGGCTCTTGCGGCTTACGTCTGCGAGGTGCTGGAGATCCTCTCCGATGCCGATTCCGGTACGGAGGAGCTGCTGCGCCTGGGGCTCAACACCCTTTACGCCCTTTCCGAGCAGACGGCACCGGAGGAACTCATCAAGGCAGCCTTTGAGCTGCGGGCTGCAGCCCTTGCGGGCTATGCGCCGGAGGTTGAAGGTTCCTGCGCCGCCTGCGGCGCGGCGGAGGAGCTGTATTTTTCTCCGGCGGAGGGAGCGGTTTTCTGCCGCCTGCATCTGCCCGGCGACCGCGGGGTGGTCTGCCTTCGGGGGGGTGCGGCAGATGCCATGAATTACGTGCTTTCCTGCGATGCCCGGCGTCTGTTTTCCTTCCGGCTCGGAGAGAAGGGGATGCGCGCTCTTGCGGCGGCGGCGGAGCGGTATCTGGTGTCCTCTCTCGGACGGGGATTCCGCACGTTGGACTACTATCATAAACTTCTTTCTGCTGAATTTTGAGGATAAAAACATTGAACGACATCAGAACAAAATCCATGGAGGTGCTGGAGCTGCCCAAGGTACTGGAGCGGCTTGCAGCCCATGCCTGCTCTGCCGGAGGCGCGGCACTCTGCCGCCGTCTTTCTCCGGCGGAGGATATTGCCGATGCAGCGCGGCTGCTTGAAGAAACAGAGGCAGCACAGGAGCTGTCCCGCCGCCGGGGTTATCCCGCCTTTGCGGGTATTTCCGACTGCGGCGAGAGCCTTGCCCGGGCGGAACTCGGGGGCGTGATGAGCCTGCGGGAGCTTTTGTGCGTCGCGGCTCTGCTGCGCTCTGCCGCCGCCACCGCCGATTACAACACCGGTGACCGGGATGAGATCCGCACCTGCCTGGATGCCCGCTTCAATCGGCTGTATATCAACCGTTATTTTGAGGAAAAGATCGAGCTTTCCATCGCCGGTGAAGATCGTCTTTCCGATGCGGCGAGTCCGGAGCTTTCCGAGCTGCGCCGCCAGATCCGCACCCAGGAGCTCAAGGTGCGGGATATCCTGCAGCATATGCTGGTGTCTGCAGGACGCTATCTGCAGGAGGGCATCATCACCCAGCGCGGCGGCCGTTTCTGCGTGCCTGTCAAGAGTGAGCACAAGGCGGATGTTCCCGGCATCGTCCACGACACCTCCGCCTCCGGTGCGACCCTCTTTGTGGAACCCATGAGCGTTGTGACCGCAAACAATAAGGTCGCAGAGCTGGAGGGGAAGGCAAAGCGGGAGGAGGAGCGCATCATCGCCGCTCTTTCTGCTGAAGCGGCGGGCTTTGCGGACAGCATCCGGCAGGATTATCGCCTGCTCACCGAGTTGGATGCTATCTTTGCCCGCGCAAAGTATGCTGATGCCATTGACGGTACCCGTCCACGTCTCAATGCGGAGGGAAAGACCGCGCTTTTTCGTGCCCGCCATCCCCTGCTGAAGAAGGACACGGTGGTGCCTATCGACATTTCCGTTGGCGGAGACTTTGACACCCTCATCGTCACCGGCCCCAATACCGGCGGCAAGACCGTCAGCCTCAAGACCCTCGGCCTCTGCTGCCTGATGGCGGCCTGCGGCCTGTACATTCCCGCCCGGGAGGATTCCGAGACAGGCTTTTATCCGACGGTCTGCGCCGATATCGGCGATGAGCAGTCCATCGAGCAGTCTCTCTCCACCTTCTCCTCCCATATGCGCAACATCATCGATATTCTTGCCCGACCTCTGCGGGGCGCGCTCATTCTCTTTGACGAGCTGGGTGCAGGAACCGATCCGGCAGAAGGTGCCGCGCTGGCCATTGCCATTATCGAAGCTGCCCGCAGGGCGGGGGCAAAGGTTGCGGCGACTACCCATTACGCGGAGCTGAAAATGTTCGCCCTGCGCACCGAAGGTGTTATGAACGCCGCCTGCGAGTTTGACGTGGAGACCCTGCGTCCCACCTACAGGCTGCTCATCGGTGTGCCGGGCAAATCCAATGCCTTTGCCATCGCCTCCCGGCTCGGACTGCCGGAGGATATCATCGAGCATGCGGGCACCCATGTTTCCTCGGAGAACAAGTATTTTGAGGAGGTCGTGGAGGGGCTCATCCGCGAGCGGCACGAGCTGCAGAAGCAGCGGGAAAACACCGAGCGCCAGAACAAAGAGCTGCTTGGCCGCAATGAAAAAATGGCCGCCGAGGCGGAGGCCGCCCGCAAGGTGCGGGAATCCCTGCGGGAGCAGGCCGCCCGCGAGGCGGAGCATATCCTTGCAGAGGCAAAGGGCCGTGCCGCCGCCGTGCTCTCGGAGATCGAGGAGCTGCGGCGGGAGATGCAGCGCTCCGGCTTTGACGAACAGCTGCTGGAGGCCCGTGCCAGAGCAAAGCACAGCATCCGGGAGCTGGAAAAGCGCCCCGAGAGAAAAAAGGAACCCGTCAAGACCGACTTTCCCAAGGGGCAGCCTCCCAAGGTCGGTGAGGTGGTGGAGTTGGTGCGCCACGGTGTTACCGGTACCGTCACCGCCGTCGGCCCCGACGGGCGTATTACCGTGGCCGCCGGCATCATGAAGGTGACGGTGGATCAGAGTGAGCTGAAGCTTGCCCGCGGCAAGGCAGCGCGGGAGAAGGCATCGGGCATCACCGTCTCCGGCGTTGTGAGCTCCGCCAAGGAGCGGGCCTCCACCGAGCTTGATCTGCGCGGCATGACGGCGGACGAGGCCATCATGGAGCTTGAGGATTACCTTGACTGTGTTTCCCGCGCGGGCCTGCATCAGGTGACCATCATCCACGGCAAGGGCACCGGTGCCCTGCGGGATGCGGTGCGCAGAGCTCTGCAGCACAGCCGCCAGGTCAAAACCTTCCGCGGCGGTGTCTGGGGTGAGGGCGATACCGGTGTCACGGTGGTGGAACTGTAGCATCTTCGACGGAAGTAGCTATTTTGTGCCAAAAAGATTTTGTAGGCATATACAATAAGGAAATGTTGACTTTTTTGATATAATCGGTTACAATAATCTAAGATGACACGTTATCCCTGTAATTATGCTGTAAAGGTGGAACGGTTCCATGGTATCAAAGAATGCAACGGTGAACAACGAGGTTGGCCTGCACGCAAGGCCTGCAACCTTCTTTATTCAGAAGGCAAACGAGTACAAGTGCTCCATTTGGATTGGCCGCGACGACCGCAAGGTCAACGCAAAGAGCCTTCTCGGCGTCCTCTCCCTGGGGATCACCAACGGTTATACGGTAGAGATCTCCGCTGACGGTGCTGATGAGCAGGATGCTGTGGACGGCCTCTGCGATCTGCTGGAGAACGGCCTGAACTGAGGCCGGGTCGGTATCGAAAAGATCTTTTAGGGAAAGGAATATGCCGTTCCGGGCATACGGGACAGCATATTCCTTTTTGACTTTTTGGGGAAAAGGAGGGCGGAATATGCCGGATGAAAGACGGACCAAGGCGGCCGCTCTGCCGCTGACCCCCGGTGTCTATATCATGCGCGACCGGGAGGGCAAGGTCATCTACGTGGGCAAGGCAAAAAAGCTCAAAAATCGCGTCAGCCAGTACTTTGCCCGCACGGACCATCCCCGCAAGGTGGCCAATATGGTGCGCAATGCGGCGGATTTTGAAGTCATCCTCACCGACACCGAGCTGGAGGCTCTGGTGCTGGAAAACAATCTCATCAAAAAATATAAGCCCAAGTACAATATCCTTTTAAAGGATGACAAAGGCTATCCCTTTGTCCGTATCGACCCCCGGGAGGAATATCCGAGACTCACGGTGGAAGGAAAGCGGGAAAAGGACGGGGCAAGGTACTTCGGTCCCTACGGAGGAAGAGCCGCGGCGCATTTTGCGGTGGAGACCATCGGCGAGGCGCTGCGCCTGCCCGCCTGCAGCCGCCGCTTTCCCCGGGATATCGGCAGGGGCAGACCCTGCATCCGCTCCCAGATCGGCCGGTGTGATGCACCCTGTGCCGGGCGCATCACCGCAGAGGAATATCGCCGCCGCATTTCCGAGGCGGAAAAGCTGCTGCAGGGCAGAACGGGTGAGCTGCTTTCGGAACTGGAAAAGGATATGCTTGCCGCCGCGGAGGAAATGCAGTTTGAGCGCGCGGCGGGGCTTCGCGACCGCATGAATGCCGTGCGCAAGCTGGAGGAAAAGCAGAAGATCGTCGGCGGCGACGGAAATATGGATATCATCGGCGTTCACGCCGCCCCCGAGGGCAGCGGCATCGCCGTGCTGCATTATATGGGCGGTACCCTTGCGGATAAGGAGTTCTTTTCCGTGCCCGCCGCCTCCGGCGAGGAAGCCGGCGAGCTTGCGGAGGAATTTATCGCCCGGTTCTATCACGAGGAGCATACACCGCCGCCGACGGTGCTGGTCTCCGCTCTTGCCGATGGGGGCGAGGTGCTTACTGCCCATCTTCGCAGCCTTGCGGAGCGGCAGGTGGAGCTTTCCGTTCCCGAGCGGGGCAAGCGCAGGGCGCTGGCCCTCATGGCCTGTGAAAACGCCGCGGAGGAGATCTCCCGCCGGGCCTCCGCAGCCCGGAAAAGCGGTAAAGCCCTTGCCGAGCTCGGTGAGCTGGTGGGGTTATCCGTTCCGCCCCACCGCGTTGAGGCCTACGATATTTCCAATACCGGCGATGTCGGCATCGTTGCGGGTATGGTGGTGCTGGAGGACGGCCGCCCGGCAAAAAGCCAGTACCGCAAATTCCGCATCCGCGCCGAGGGACAGGACGACGTGCGCGCCATGGGCGAGACCCTCTCCCGCCGTATGGCGGAATATAAGGCCGGAAGCCCCGGGTTTGACCGCCGCCCCGATCTCATTCTCATCGATGGCGGCGAGACCCAGACGGCGGAAGCCCTTCGGGTGGTGCGCGAGGCGGGGGAGAGCATCCCCGTTTTCGGCATGAAGAAGGACGAACATCACCGCACCCGCGCCCTGTGTGATGCACAGGGGGGCGAATACGCCCTCACGGCATCCCCCGGCCTGTTTGCTCTGGTGGGCAGCCTGCAGGAGGAGGTGCATCGCTATGCGGTGACCTTCCACCGTACGGTGCGGGATTCCCGTCTTGCAAAAAGCGTGCTGGACGACATCCCCGGTGTCGGTCCCGCACGCAAGAAGGCACTTCTGAAGCATTTTGGCAGCCTGCGGGCGGTGAAGGCCGCATCACAGGAGGCTCTGGCAGAGATCGTTCCCGCGCCGGTGGCGGCAGCCATCCGCGCCCGATTTGAGGAAAGGAAAGAAAAAACATGAGAGTGATCACAGGCAGCGCAAGAGGAATCCAGCTCATTTCCCCGGAGGGGATGGATGTCCGCCCCACGGCGGGCAAGGTCAAGGAGGCTCTCTTCAGCGCCATCCAGTTTGATATCGAGGGCCGTGAGGTGCTGGATCTCTTTGCAGGCTCCGGCCAGCTGGGCATTGAGGCCCTTTCCCGCGGTGCCGCAGGAGCCGTTTTTGTGGACAACAGCCGTGCATCCGCCGAGATCGTCCGCAAAAATGTGGACAAATGCCGCTTTACCGATAAGGCGCGGGTGACGGTGGGAGACTATAAGGCCTTCCTTAAGGGCTGCGCGCCCCAAAGCATAGGGCTGATCTTCATGGATCCGCCCTATGCCTCCGCCCCGGTACAGATCGAGTCCGCCCTGCGCATCATCGAGGACATTGACATTCTGGTGCCGGGTGGTATAATTGTCTGTGAGAGCGAGGGCGATGACCGCCTGCCGGAGCTTTCCGGCAGGATCGTCCTCCGCAAATGCTATAACTACGGCCGGACCCGCATCGCCGTCTACGAGCGGTCGGTCGGATAAGGGAGCGGATGCAATATGAAGATTGCTATTTATCCGGGCAGCTTCGACCCGGTCACCAACGGCCATTTCGACATCATCAAGCGGGCGGCCAAGCTCTTTGACAAGCTCGTGGTGGTGGTCATGGTCAACAAATCCAAGCAGGCCTCCTTCTCCATCGACGAGCGCGTGGAAATGCTCCGCCGCGTGACGGAGGGCATCCCCAAGGTGGAGGTGGACAGCTATACCGGACTGCTTGCGGAGTATGCCCGCGAGCGCCATGCCTGCACTGTCGTCAAGGGGCTGCGCGCCGTGTCCGACTATGAGTATGAGTTCCAGATGGCGCTGGCAAACCGACGTCTCAATCCCAATCTGGAAACGATCTTTCTGCCCGCAAGGGGAGAGTACCAGTTCCTTTCCTCCAGCGCCGTGAAGGAAATTGCCCGCTACGGCGGCGAAATATCCTATATGGTGCCGAAAATTATTGAAAAAGATATTGCAGAACGGCTGAAAATAAAGTAAAATATATAACAATAGCCATCCCCAAACTAAACAGGAGGCACATTGAAATGGAAAATGAGATGAATAATAAAGAACTTCGCAGCCTGGAGCAGATGATCGCCATGCTCGGCGATATGGTCCAGGAGGCCATGACCGTTCCCCTCTCCGGCGGCAAGTGCATCGTGGAGCGCGAGCGCGTGCTGGATATTCTCGAGGATATCCGCGTCAGCCTGCCCGATGAACTCAAGGCCGCAAATTCCGTGCTCGATGCCCGCATGGACATCATCGATTCTGCCAAGGTCGAGGCGGAAAACATCCTCAAGGAAGCCAACCGCAAGGCCATGGAGCTGGTGGATGCCAACAACATCACCGTGGAGGCAAACCATAAGGCCAAGGACATCCTGACCGATGCCAACAATCAGGCTGCTGCCATTCTCACCGATGCCCAGAACAAGTCCCGCGAGATGCTCGGCAAGGCCGAGGCCCGTGCCGCCGAACTGCGCAAGACCACCGGCGAGTATCTGGACAGCACCCTGCAGAAGTCCATGGAGGCCATGAGCGGCAGCCTCGCCGAGATGAAGAAGATCCATCAGCAGATCCGCGCCGTCTCCGGCAAAATGTAAGCCTGAACGTAAAATGAACGCACCGCAGAAGCTTCTGCGGTGCGTTTTCTTTTCGGAGAGAGAGCGCGTCTTCTTTATTCGTCCAGCAGCTGATGTGCCTCGGCGGGGTCAAGCTCGGTGACGGAGTTGAGCTTGCGGTTGATCTGACGGGTGCGCACGCCGATGAGGGTGTCGAGGCTGTTGCCGACGCGGCCAAGCTGGGTCTGGGCATCGGTAAGCACCTTCTCAAAGGTGGCAAACTCTGTTTTGACGGCACCGAGCACCCGGCTGATCTCGCCGGAGCGCTTCTGGATGGCGAGAGTGCGGAAGCCCATCTGCAGGGAGTTGAGCAGGGCGGCCATGGTGGTGGGGCCTGCGATATTGACGCGGTAGTCCCGCTGCAGCGTTTCCACAAGTCCCCGGCGGACGACCTCGGCATAGAGCCCCTCCACCGGCAGGAACATGATGCCGAAGTCGGTGGTGTGGGGCGGGCTGATGTATTTGTCGCGGATATCCCGGGCAAAGGATTTCAGCCGGGCATCCAGCGTCTTGCCGGCGGCATCCACCGCGGCGGCATCGCCGGATTCGTAGGCCGCAAGCAGCGCCTCGTAGGCATCGGCGGGGAATTTGGAGTCGATGGGCAGATAGACGGGGGCATCTCCGTCGCCGGGCAGACGGACGGCGAATTCCACCGGGTTCTGGCTTCTCGGAACGGTGACGACATTCTGCTCGTACTGGTCGGGGGAGAGGATCTCCGCAAGAATGGCGCCGAGCTGGATCTCGCCGAGGATGCCGCGGGTCTTGACGTTGGAAAGCACGCGCTTTAAGTCGCCCACGCTGACGGCAAGGTTCTGCATCTCGCCAAGGCCGCGCCAGACCTGCTCCAGACGCTCGTTGACCAGCTTGAAGGACTCGCCGATCCGGCTCTCGAGGGTCTTCTGCATGCGCTCATCCACTGTCCGGCGCATTTCCTCCAGCTGCTTTTCGTTGGATTGCTGCAGGGCGGTCATGCGGCCGTCCATGGTGGAACGGATGGTCTCAAACCGGGTATCCAGGGTTTCCAGCCGGCGGGCGAAGTCGGCAAGGCGTTCGCCGGTGGCCTGCACGGAAAGCTGGTTTGCACCGTTGACGGTGGCGGCAAGCTCGGTGCGCAGGGCGGAGAGGGCCGCGGAAAGGGCGGCAGCCTGTTCGTCCGCAGCACGGCGGGCATCCTCGGCGGCGTTCCGGTCCCGGGCGGACTGCCGCAGCAGAATAAGCGCGCACAGCACGACGGCAGCGGCGGAAAGGGCGCAGGAAAGATAGATCATGGGCAGGACCTCCGTGAATTCTTCATATAAATAAGTATATACCATTGTGCCTGCGTTGGCAAGGGCGGCGGCAGGCGGAATTTTTCGAAAAAGAGGGTTGTAATTTTCGCGGCGGGGTGATATGATAGCGATAGAAACTGTGCGCACCCGACGGGTATGCGCCGCAAAAAGAAAGAAATACAATTCTGTGGAGGATTTGTCACATGGAAAAGAAGATCCGTATCGGTATTATCGGTGTCGGCAACATTGCAGAGTCTCACATCAAGGGCTACAAGGCCCTCCCCAACGTCGAGCTGTACGCCTTCTGCGATATCGATGAGGCCAAGCTGAAGATGAAGGGTGAGAAGCACGGCGTTACCCGTCTTTACACCGACATGAACGAGATGCTTGCCCTGCCCGAGATCGATGCCGTCAGCGTCTGCACCTGGAACGCCGCTCACGCTCCCTGCACCATCGCCGCCCTCAACGCCGGCAAGCATGTCCTCTGCGAGAAGCCCATGGCGACCACCGTTGAGGAGGCCGAGGCCATGAAGGCTGCCGCCGAGAAGGCCGGCAAGCTGCTCATGATCGGTTTCGTCCGCCGCTTCGGCAACGACTGCGCCGTCGTCAAGGATTTTGTGGACAACGGCTTCTTCGGTGAGCTGTACTATGCCAAGTGCAACTACCTGCGCCGCAACGGCTGCCCCGGCGGCTGGTTCTCCAACAAGGAGCTTTCCGGCGGCGGTCCCCTCATCGACCTCGGTGTTCACGTCATCGACCTCGTCCGCTATCTCTTTGGCAATCCGAAACCCATCTCCGTCTACGGTGCTACCTTTGACAAGCTCAAGAACCGCCCCGACTGCAAGGATCGCTCCGGCTACTTCGAGGGTAAGGACATGACCCACGGCGTTTACGACGTTGAGGACCTTGCCACCGCCCTGATCCGCTTTGACAACGGTGCCGTTCTGCAGGTCGAGTGCTCCTTCACCCTGAACCTCAAGAAGGGTGAGGGCACCATCCAGCTCTTCGGCTCCAAGGCCGGCGCAAAGCTCGATCCCGAGCTGGAGATCTTCACCGAGACCAACGGCTACATGTCCAACGTGCAGCTTGACCGCTCCACCGGCCTCTCCTTTGCAAACCTCTTTGAGAATGAGATCGCCCACTTTGTCAACTGCGTGGATACCGGCGCTCCCTGCCGCAACCCCGCCGAGGACGGCGTTCAGATGATGCGCATCCTCAGCGCCATCTACGAGTCCGCCAAGACCGGCCACGAGGTCATTCTTTAATCCTTATATACATATAAAACGGGCATGGCACGCTTGCTGTGCCCGTTTTTTAAAAACAGGAGGAATTTGTATGAAAAAGAGCTTTCCCTTCCGGCAGGTGCATCTGGACTACCATACCTCGGAGCATATCCCCGGTATCGGCGCGGATTTTGACCGCGGTGAGTTCCAACAGACGCTCAAAACCGGCCACGTCAGCTCCATCACCGTTTTTGCCAAGTGCCACCACGGCAATTTTTACTACCCCTCCGAAAAATTTGCCACCCATCCCCATCTCGATTTTGATATCCTGCGGGAGATGATCGATGCCTGCCACGAGATCGGTGTCAACGCGCCCGTCTACATCAGCGCCGGCTTTGATGAGGCCTCCGCCAAGGAACATCCCGAGTGGATGCGGGTCGGCCGCGACAGGGGACAGTCCTTCATGCAGGCGGGATACCACCTGATGTGCTATAATACTCCCTATCTGGACCTTCTGTGTGCCCAGACGGAGGAGATCGTCCGCCGCTATCCCGATGCCGACGGCATCTTCTTTGACATCAGCGCGCCCCGAACCTGCTGGTGCCCCCGCTGCATTGCGGGCATGCTGGCCGCCGGGCTCGACCCCGAGAACGAGGCCGATGCCGTGAAGTACGGCGAGCAGGTCTATTTTGAATACGTCCGCCGCACCAACGCCGCCGTACACGATCTTTCTCCTGAGATGCGCATCTTCCACAATGGCGGACACATCCGCCGCGGACGCCGCGATCTCGCCGCCTGCAACACCCACCTGGAGCTGGAAAGCCTGCCCACCGGCGGCTGGGGCTACGACCATTTCCCCCTCTCCATGCGCTATTCCCAGGGGCTCGGCATGGAAGCCCTCGGCATGACGGGGAAATTCCACACCACCTGGGGAGAATTCGGCGGCTTCAAGCATCCCAACGCCCTCATCTATGAGACCGCCCTCTCCGTGGCCATGGGTGCCAAGTGCTCCGTGGGCGATCAGCTGCATCCCCGCGGCAGGCTCTGTCCTGCCACCTACGAGCTCATCGGCCCGGCCTATGCCCGCATCGAGGCGCTGGAGCCCTGGTGCGACGGGGTGGAGAGCGTGGCCGACGTGGGCCTTCTCTCCCAGGAAAGCGTGGGACAGAAGGATCCCGGAGACCGGGGTGCGAACCGCATCCTGTTGGAGGGCAAGTTCCTCTACGACGTGCTGGATGCCGAAAGCGACTTTTCCCGCTATAAGGTCATCATCCTGCCCGACAGCATCCGCCCGGAGGGCGAGCTGCTGGCAAAGCTGAAGGCCTTCACCGCCGCCGGCGGCAAGCTTCTCTGCACCGGAACCTCCGGCATGGATGCAGAGGGCGGCTTCCTCTTCGATCTCGGCGCGAAGGATGCCCGCCCGGCGGCCCATACCCCCGCCTATCTGCTGCCCGGTGAGGATTACGATATTTTCTCCGCCGCGCCCTTCGTGGTTTACCGTCCCGGCTGGGAGATCAAGGCCACGGGCGAGGTGCTTGCGGAGCGCGCGGAGCCCTATTTTGACCGCTCCCCCTTCCATTTCTCCTCCCATCAGCACACGCCCGACGATCCCACCGCGCCGAGAAGCCCCGCCGTCACCGAAGGCGGAGAGGGCATCTACGTGGCGTGGCCCCTTTTTGAGGAATATTTCCGTATGGGCGCGATCACTACCCAGCGAATGCTGCTGCGCCTGCTGGATCGGCTGCTTTCCGGCAAAAAAACGCTGGAGACCGACCTGCCCGCCCAAGGCATCGTCACCCTGCAGCACCAGACCGAGGAAAATCGCTACGTCTGCCATCTGCTCTATGCCATCCCCGTCCGCCGCGGCGAGAAAACCGAGATCATTGAGGATATCCCCACCGTTGCCGATGTGTCCGTGACTCTCCGGCTTCCCGACGGCCGCCGCCCGGCTAAAATTTACCTCGCTCCCACAGGTGAGGAGCTTCCCTTTGCCGAAAAGGAGGGCAAAATTTCCTTTGTACTCCCCAGGCTCTGGTGCCACGCCGCCGTGGTCATTGAATAATTTTTCCAATATAATATATAAATGCACGGCAGAGGACGACTCTGCCGTGCATTTGCTTAAAGGATGATGCAGATCAGACCGGAGCTGCCCTCGTTGATGATGCGCTCCATGGCTTCCCGCAGCTTTTCCTGACTTGCGGCGGGCATGTGGTTGAGCTTTGCCTGCAGCCCCTCGTTGACCAGCTCGTGCAGGCTCTTGCCGAAGATGTTGGAATCCCAGATGCGGCTGGTATCTTCCTCGAATTCCCGCAGAAGGAACTGCAGCAGATCCTCCGACTGCTTCTCCGAGCCCACCACCGGGGAGATCTCCGCCTTGATGTCCGCTCGCACCATGTGGATGGAGGGCGCCTCGGCACACAGCCGCACACCGGAGCGGCCGCCCTGCCGGACGATCTCCGGTTCCGCAAGGCGCATCTCGGACAGGGAGGGCATGACGATGCCGTAGCCCGTGTCGTAAACCTGCCGCAGCGCTTCGGCGTAACGGTCGTGGCTGCGCTTTGCGGCGGAAAATTCCTGCAGCAGGGCGGGCAGCTCTCCGTCATCCCGGATAGTCACGCCCGCGCACTCCGAGAGAATATCGTAGAATACCGACCGGTCAAGCCCGCAGGAGAGGGTCACGATGCCCTTGCCCATATCGGTGGAAAGGATGCGCGCCTCGCGGATGGGCTCCGCCGCCGCAAGTGCGCCGAGGGGGGCCTCTGCGCCGCCCATGGTGCGCATGCCCTCTGCGGCGGAAAGAAGAGCGGCGTATACGGCGGTGCGCACCGGATGGTCGGGGGAAAGCCCTGTCACCCAACCGGGCAGCTCGGCATCCACCTGCACCACCGGGAAGGCATCCAGCACCCCGCGCAGGATGCGCTCCACGCCATCTTCGGTAAGGGCGGCACAATCGCAGCAAAGGGGATCAAGCCCGAAGCTCGTGCGGATGTGCTCGGCGGCGGCGCGGGCGGCGGGGCCGTCGGGCTCGGCGGAGTTGACCACCACAAGGAAAGGCTTGCCGAGGGCGGAAAGCTCCCGGATGATGCGCGCCTCTGCCTCCATATAATCCGCGCGGTCAAGCTCCGTCACGGTGCCGTCGGTGGTGATGACAAGGCCGATGGTTGCGTGCTCATCCATCACCTTGCGGGTGCCGTGCTCCGCCGCGGCGGTGATGGAGATCTCCTCGTTAAACCACGGGGTCTTGACCATGCGCGGAACACCGTCCTCCAGAAGGCCCAGCGCTCCGTCGGCCATGTAGCCCACGCAGTCGATGAGCCGCACCCGCATCCGGCTGTGGCCGAGATGCACCTCCACCGCCTCCTCGGGCACGAACTTCGGCTCCGCCGTCATGATGGTGCGTCCGCCGCCGGACTGGGGCAGCTCATCCCGCGCCCGCTCCCGGCGGTAGGGATCGTCCATGCGCGGCAGCACCAGCGTTTCCATAAAACGCTTGATGAAGGTGGACTTGCCCGTGCGCACCGGCCCCACCACACCGATGTAAATGTTGCCCCCCGTCCGGGCGGCGATGTCTTCGTAAATGCTCGTCATACATTCTTCCTCCGTGGCTGTTTTCGGCTTGCTATATAGGTATGGGATGTCCCCGCCGGATATGACAGAAATTCCCTGCCGCAGCAGAATAGGCGTAGGTCGGGGGCTTGCTCCCGCCGGAAAAGGATGGGTTTGCGGCGGAAAAACCGTCCGTCAAGACCTTATGTTACCGTAATGTGTCACAAAACCCCGGCAATGTTACAGTACTGTTACATGTCGCAAAAACCTCTTGCAAAAAAATATGACATGGGGTATGCTATAGCCAGCAGAAAAACTGCAAATTTTTTAAGGAGGATTTCCACGATGAGAAATCTCAAGAAGATCCTGTGCCTGGCACTGGTTCTCTCCATGGTTCTCGCCGTCATCTCCGGTGCAGCATACACCAACTACACCGATGATGCCGAGCTGACCATGGTCAACGAGGACTATCTGCTGGCCGCTCAGCTTCTCCAGGATATCGGCGTTGTTGTCGGCGTCAAGAATCCTGAAGATGGCAAGACCTACT
>JAFQKV010000123.1 GCA_017414715.1 Clostridia bacterium | reverse complement strand
TGCTTCGCAGAAAGAACGGATATTATATCACGCTTGCGAAGCAAGCATATCATGCGGCAAGGCCGTATATCATATCGCGTCAGCGATATATCATTGAAAAGCATAACAAACTGTGGTATAATGCTGACAAAAGAAGGTGCATTTATGTCTGAAAACAAATTACTTGACTTATCTTTTGAATTTGCTGTTGCTATCGTAAATCTTGTTGACGGTGTAACTGCACCCAAAAGTTCCTATATGACCGATCAACTTGCAAGAGCAGGCACATCCGTTGGTGCTAATATCCACGAGGCGCAGTATGCACAGAGCAAGAAAGACTTTGTTGCGAAGTTGGAAATCGCTCTGAAAGAATCTAATGAAACAAGTTACTGGCTAAAATTGATGTGTGAAACCAAGAGAATAGATACGGCTACTTATCAATACACCGAAAAGCTTTGTGGTAACATTCGTAGGCTTTTGATCGCATCCTGCCGAACCGCAAAGGAAAACTTCAATGGCAAGCAGTAAAGAATACATAGCCTTCGTCTTGGAACAATGCAGCGGTCTTTCGACTCGGGCTATGATGGGGGAATATGTGCTGTATTACAGCGGCAAGGTTATTGGCGGTGTTTATGATAACCGCCTACTGGTTAAGCCAACAAAGTCAGCGCTCGCCATGATGCCAAATGCACCGAGAGAGCTTCCTTACGAAGGAGCAAAGGAAATGCTTCTGGTGGAAGACATTGAGAACAGAGATTTCATAAATCAATTGCTTGCATCAATATACGATGATCTTCCCGCTCCCAGGAAAAAGAAATGACAAAAGTTAATATGGTGTACTTTTTGCATTTCTTCCCTTTCTGCAAGGGCTGATTTGTACTTTTACGACTTCTCTTACATGAAAAAGTCACTTTTGTCCGTCGGCAAGAGTGACTTTTTTTTAATGCTATCCGTTCCTTGCGGAACATGATGTGCACTGCGTGCGTGATGCCGACCTTCGGTCTGTGATGCACGCTGATCACGCGCGAGTGGAACGCATCGCACCACCTATCACAGCGCAGCTGCATCACTTATCACTTGTTTACAAGCTATCCCGCAAAACCCTTTACACCGAAAACTGTTGAAATCGTTGTCAAAATATAGTATCATATAGTTTGTTGTGTGTTTTTTGTTTTTGTTTATTTTGAAAGGGGATCACCTTGCGTATTCGTGAACTGTTTACCGCCCGGGATATGACCCAGGGCAAACCGTGGAAGCGCATTATGGAGTTTGCCGTGCCCACGCTCATCGGCAACCTCGCCCAGCAGCTTTACAACACGGTGGACTCCATCGTCGTCGGCGAGTTTGTCGGTGACAACGCGCTTGCCGCTGTCGGCACCTCTCTTCCCATCCTGAACCTTCTGCTCGCCCTTTTCGTGGGTGTTGCAACGGGTGCGGGTATCATCATCTCCCAGCAGTTCGGTGCCGGTGACCGCGAAGGTCTCTCCCGCTCCATTGGCAACTGCATCACCCTGGCCGGCATCGCCTCCCTCGTCATCATGGTGGTGGGCAGCCTCCTTGCCAAGCCCCTGCTGATGCTGCTCGACACCCCCGACTCGGTTCTGCAGTGGTGTACCGACTATCTCGTCATCTTCTTCCTTGGCTCTGCAGGCTTTACCTTCTACAACATCCTTTCCGGTATCCTGCGCGGTCTTGGCGACTCCTTCTCCGCGCTGGGCTTCCTGCTGTTGTCCACGGTGCTCAACATCGGTCTGGATATCTGGTTCGTTGCCGGCTTCAAGATGGGTGTTGCGGGTGTTTCCCTCGCCACCGTCATCGCCCAGGCCATCTCCGCCCTCTTCTGCCTGTGGAAGCTTCTGCGCATGCGGGATCTCTTCGATCTCAACCTCGCCATGTGCAAGCCCGACCGGGAGACCACCATGCGTATCATCCGCCTCGGTATCCCCTCCGGTCTCACCCAGGCCATCATGTCCGTTGCCATGCTCGTGGTACAGTCCCTGACCAACAGCATGGGTGAGCAGATCATGGCCTGCAACGTCATCATCATGCGTGTGGACGGCTTTGCCATGATGCCCAACATGACCTTCGGCCAGGCCATGAGCGTTTACACCGGTCAGAACGTCGGAGCAGGCCGCATGGACCGTGTGGAAAAGGGCATCAGGCAGGGCTCTCTCATGGCCTTCGGCACCTCCTGCGCCATCACCTTCGTGCTGCTCTTCTGCGGCCGCTTCCTCTTTGATCTCTTCACCGACACGGCAGAGCTGATGGATCTTGCCGTGCGGATGATGCGTATTCTCGCCGCCGGTTACATTGCCATCTCCATCACCCAGGTGCTGGGTGGCGTCATGCGCGGCTGCGGCGATACCATGACTCCCATGTGGGTCTCCCTGATCTCCACCATCGTTCTGCGCATCCCCGTTGCCTACGCCATCGCCTACTTCACCCGCGGCGAGGGCTTCCCCAACGGCCGTCCCGAGGCCATCTTCGTCTCCCTGCTCATCTCCTGGGTTCTCGGTGCCGTCATCACCGCCGTCGTTTTCGGCCGCGGAAAGTGGCGCACACAGGCTGCCAATATCGCCTCTCTGCGCGCGCCCGTCTCTGAAAACTGAGTTTTCCGCACGATTTCAAAACCGCCGACGCCGTCGGCGGTTTTTTTGTGGACTTAGCGCAGTATTTGCTGTATAATATATGTATGAATAACCACAGTGAGGGGGCGATCCTATCTTTTCTGGTAAAAAAGCCGTCATTTTCGACATGGACGGCACCTTGATCGACAGTATCGGCCTTTGGAGCGAGGTGGATCTCGCCCTTATCCGCACCCTCGCTCCCGAAAATCCGCCCGTGATCGATGATCTGCGTGCCCTGCGGGATTCGGTGCTGGCCGCCGCCGAGAGCGACCCTTACCTGACGTGGTGTGCCCACGTGGGCAAGCTTTGTGCGTCCTCTCTTTCCGCGGCGGAGATCCATGATCTCCGCTACCGCATTGCCGGCGATTTTCAGCGCAATTCCGTACGCTACCGACCGGGCGCGGCAGAGCTTATCCGGGCACTGCATGCCCGCGGCATGGCCCTTGCCATCGCCTCCACCACCCGACGGGCAAACATGGACATCTACCGGCTGGAAAACGCAGCCATCCGCACGGAAGCCGATATCGACACCTGTTTTTCCGCCGTGTACACCTGCGACGATGTCAAAAATCTCAAGCCCCATCCGGAGGTATATCTCCGGGTGCTGAACGATCTGGGGCTCTCATCCGAAGAATGTCTTGTCTTTGAGGATGCCCTTATCGGCGTTCAGGCCGCCCGAGCCGCCAACATTGATGTTATTGCCGTGGAGGAGCCTCATTCCGCCGCCGACCGGGCGGAGATCGCCGCCCGGAGCCTTGCCATGATATCCGATTTCCGCGAACTTCTGCCCCTTTGACGGAGGTGTACGAACATGCTTGCGAGAATTCTTGATTATGATCCCTATCTTGCGCCTTACGCAGAAGAGATCTCCGCCCGTCTGCAGCGCCTTGCCGATGTAAAGAAGCGTATTCTGCCCGAAGGCATCACGCTCTCCGACTACGCCAACGGCCATGAGTTTTTCGGCATCCATTGTACCGGAGACGGTTGGGTCTACCGCGAATGGGCCCCCGGTGCCGATGCTGTGTATCTGACCGGTGATTTCTGTGGCTGGGACATGACCGCCCACCCCCTCACCCGGAAGGATAACGGCGTTTGGGAGCTCCGGCTTCCCGGAGCCGATGCACTGCGCATAGGCCAGAAGATCCAGGCCATCGTCCGGAAGGACGGTGCGCTTCTGCGGCGCATCCCTGCCTATGCCACCCGCGTGGTGCAGGATCCTGTGACCTATATCTGGTGCGCCGAGGTGGATGATACCCTCGCCGAGGACTTTCCCTGGACCGACGGCGGTTTTACGCCCACCCGAAATCCCTTTATCTACGAATGCCATATCGGCATGGCCCGAGAGGAGGGCCGCATCGGCACCTATGCCGAATTCACACGGGATATGCTCCCCCGCATTCGCGATCTCGGCTACAATACCCTGCAGATCATGGCGGTGATGGAGCATCCCTACTACGCATCCTTTGGCTATCAGGTTTCCAATTTCTTTGCCGCCTCCTCCCGCTACGGTGATTCCCGCGACCTGAAAAGCCTTATCGATACCGCCCACGCCTACGGTATTACCGTGCTGCTGGATGTGGTGCATTCCCATGCCGTCGGCAACGACGGAGACGGACTCAACCGGTTTGACGGTACCCCCTACCAGTACTTCCACGAGGGCCCCCGGGGCGACCACACCGCCTGGGGCACCAAGCTTTTCGACTACGCCAAACCCGAGGTCCTGCATTTTCTCCTCTCCAACCTGAAATACTGGATGGAGATCTTCCACTTCGACGGCTTCCGCTTTGACGGTGTCACCTCCATGCTCTACCTCGATCACGGCTTGGAGCGCGCCTTTACCGGCTACGGCGATTATTTCGGTGAAAACACCGATCACGATGCCATCACCTACCTGACCCTCGCAAACGAGCTCATCCATGAGCTCTGTCCCGCCGCCGTCACCGTGGCAGAGGATATGTCCGGCATGCCGGGCATGTGCATCCCCGCCGACGAGGGCGGTCTCGGCTTTGACTTCCGGCTTTCCATGGGTGTTCCCGACCTATGGATCAAAATGCTGGAGGACATCCCCGAAAAAGACTGGTCCCTCGGCCATCTGTGGTTTGAGCTCAACCAGCGCCGCCCCGGCGAGAAGAACATCGGCTACTGCGAGTCCCATGATCAGGCGCTGGTAGGCGACAAAACCATCATGTTCCGCCTCTGCGATGCGGAGATGTACACCGCAATGTCCAAATTCACCCAGAGTATGACCATCAGCCGCGGCATCGCCCTGCACAAGATGATCCGCCTCATCACCGCCTCTCTTTCCGGTGAGGGGTATCTGAACTTCATGGGCAACGAATTCGGTCATCCCGAATGGATCGACTTCCCGCGGGAGGGCAACGGCTGGAGCTATCACTACTGCCGTCGGCAGTGGAGCCTTGCTGCGGATACCACCCTGCATTACGGTGAGCTTGCCGCCTTTGACGGAGCTATGATCCGGATGCTTTCCGACGCGCATGCCCTTTTCGGGCCGGCATACTGTCTTGCCATCCATGAACAGGCAAAATTCATCGCTTACCGCCGCGCAGGCCTGACCTACGCCTTCAATTTCCACCCGGAGCAGTCCCTGCCCGACTGCTTTATTCCCACCGACGGTCCCGGCACATGGGAAATTGCCCTGCAAAGCGACGATCCCGCTTTCGGAGGTTGGGGCAACATCGACGGAAACGCTCTTTATACCGCAAAGCGCGTGGCCGGAGGTGCATGGGGGATTCGCATTTACCTGCCCGCACGCACGGCTGCGGTGCTTCGCAGACGCTGAAAACAGCCTTTCATGCAAGACCCTGTACCGGGTTCCGGCACGGGGTCTTTGTCTTTTTCAATAACACAATCGTACTTGCACAAAACACCCGATGTATATTATAATATAATCAAATCAAAGAAAAGGCGGTATTTTCCCATGATCTCTGCCACGCTTCCCGAAAAGGTTCTGGATATTTTCACCTCCCTCTGTACCATCCCCCACGGCTCCGGAAACACCAAGGCGATCTCCGATTTCTGTGCGGAATATGCCCGCAGCCGCGGGCTTTCCGTGCAGCAGGATGCCCATGACAATCTCATCATCCGACTGCCCGCCTCCGCCGGGTATGAGCAGCATCCCGCCGTCATCCTGCAGGGCCATCTCGACATGGTCTGTGAGAAGGATGCCGCCTCTTCCGTGAACTTCGAGAGCGACGGTCTCAAGCTTTGCCGTGAAGGAGATATTCTTTTTGCGGAGGGCACCACCCTCGGCGGCGATGACGGCATCGCCGTGGCCATGGGCCTCGCTCTCATCGACACCGACATCCCCCATCCGCCCGTAGAGCTGGTCTTTACCAGTGACGAGGAGATCGGCATGCTCGGTGCCTCCGCTATGGATATGTCCTCCCTTTCCGGCCGGATCCTTATGAACATCGATTCCGAAGAGGAGGGCGTGCTCACCGTTGCCTGCGCCGGCGGTGAGAGGGTGGATCTTCGGTTTCCTGTGCCTCACACACCAACCGCAGGTAAAGGATTGCGCATCACCCTTGGTGGTTTTGCCGGCGGACACTCCGGCACCGAGATCGGAAACGGACGTGAAAATGCGTGTTTTGAGCTCATTAAGCTTTTATTTGGTGTTTCCGGATCCTTTGACATTCGTCTTTCTTCTCTTTCCGGCGGAAGCAAAGATAATGCGATCCCCCGGGAATGTACCGCTCTGCTGATCTGTGATCCCGACGCTCTCCGCACTGCCGCCGATGCCCTTTGCACCGCCCTCAGGAGCCGGGAGCCGGAAGCCTTCGTACGCATGGAGCAGGCCGTGATCGCCGATGCTCTGTCCCCGGAATACAGCCGCCGGGTCCTCGGTCTGCTTGCCGGTCTTCCCTGCGGTGTGCAGCGCATGGTGCCCGGCCTTGAAGGACAGGTGCAGACCTCGCTGAACCTCGGCATCCTCCGTCTGGAAAAGGATGAGCTCCGCGCCTCCTATCTTGTTCGCAGTTCCGTAAACGGTGAGCGCGATGCACTCACCGCGCAGCTGACCGGAGCCGTATGTGCCGCCGGTGGTCATGCCGTCACCTCCGGCCGCTATCCCGCATGGGAATACCGTCCCGGTTCCCGGCTGCAGGAGGTTCTCTCCGATGTCTGGAAAGAGATCACCGGTGCCTCGCCCAGGGTTCTCTCCATCCACGCAGGACTCGAATGCGGCGTTTTCTCCGGAAAGCTTCCCGGTCTGGACTGCGTCTCCTTCGGTCCCAACATTCACGACATTCATACCACCCGCGAACGGCTGGAGCTTTCCTCCGCCGGAAGATGCTGGGCACTGATGTGCGAAACGCTGCGCCGGCTGTAAGCTTTTTATTATGCAGAGAATACACGCTTTCCGCTCCTTTTGCTTAATATACGTTGGAGACATCCAGTTTTTCCTCATGTCCATATGCATATTTGTTATATTGCATGAATATTGTTTGCATTTTTTATCTTTTGCATGTATTCTTTACATTGACTTTTCCTTCCATTTGCTCTAAAATTAGCATGTTACTCTGTTAGTCTGTGAAATTATATCCATTCGACCCGTCGGTGCCCGCCGCCGGACCGGATTTCGAGAGGAAGTACATTTTGAAGAAAACCGAACTTCGCAGTTATGCACGGCTGATCGCCCGTGTCGGTGCCAACGTCCAGAAAGGACAGGATGTTCTGCTGTACGCCGAGCTGGATCAGCCCGAATTCGTCCGCATTCTCACCGAGGAGTGCTACCGCGCAGGTGCCCGGCGTGTCAGCGTTCAGTGGTCCTATCAGCCCCTGACCCGCGTCAATGTTACCCATTGCACCGAGAAGGTGCTGGCGGAGGTTCCCGCCTGGGAAGAGGCCCGCTACCAACACTGGGTGGATACCCTGCCCGCACGCATCATTCTCCTTTCCGAGGACCCCGACGGTCTTCGCGGCATCAACCAGGCCAAGTATTCCCGCGCCTCCCAGAAGCGCTTCAAGGTCATCAAGCCCTACCGCGATGCCATGGACAACCGCCATCAGTGGTGCATCGCCGCCGTTCCCGGTGTGGAATGGGCAAAGAAGATGTTCCCCGGCCTTCGCAAGTCCGCCGCGGTGGAGAGGCTTTGGGAAGCCATCCTCACCACCTCCCGTGCCGTCGGTGACGGTCCGAAGAACTGGGAGGAGCACAACCGTGATCTTGCGGAAAGGTGCGACTATCTGAATTCCCTCGGTCTCACGGAGCTTCACTACACCGCGAAGAACGGCACCGATCTGCGGGTCGGTCTCATCCCCGAGGCGCAGTTCCTCGCCGGTGCGGAAAAGACCCTGTCCGGCGTGGTCTACAATCCCAACATCCCCTCGGAAGAGGTTTTCATCACCCCCATGCGGGGCAAGGCGGAGGGTATCGTCTATTCCTCCCGTCCGCTGTCCTGGCGCGGTGAGCTCATCGACAATTTCTCCATCCGCTTTGAGGGCGGTCGCGCCGTTGAGGTGCACGCGGAGAAGAATGAAGCGCTGCTGCGGGAGCTCATCTGCATGGATGAAGGCGCTCCCTTCCTCGGCGAGTGCGCCCTCGTTCCCTACGCCTCCCCCATCCGGGAGAGCGGGCTGCTTTTCTACAACACCCTCTTTGACGAAAACGCCGCCTGTCATCTCGCTCTCGGTGAAGGCTTTGCAAACTGCATCCGCGGTTATGAAAACCGCACTCTGGAGGAATGCCGCGAGCTTGGTGTCAACGACTCCGTCATTCACGAGGATTTCATGATCGGCACCGAAGATCTCTCTATCACGGGCATCTCCGCCGACGGCAGATCCGTTCCCATTTTCCGCGACGGAAACTGGGCATTCTAAGCAAGTACACTATCAATTCGGAGAGGAACCTGCACAACCATGGACAGTAAAATGGCATTCTACATCGTCAAGCGGCTTCTGCTTGCCGTGCTGACGGTCTTTCTCATCATCACCATCACCTTTTTCGTGATGAAGGCCATCCCCGGCGGCCCCTTCCTCAGCGAAAAGGCCCCCAGCCCCGCCGTTACCGCAATGCTGGAGGCAAAGTACGGTCTGGACAAGCCCATTATGGAGCAGTACGTGACCTACCTCAAGGGTGTCGTCACCCTGGACTTCGGCCCCTCCATCAAGCAGCGCGGCCGTGAGGTCATGGATCTCATCCGCGAGGGCTTCAAGGTCAGCGCAAAGCTCGGCGGTTCCGCCGCGGCTCTTGCCATCGTTATCGGTCTGGTGCTCGGCTCCCTCGCCGCCGTCTTCCATAACAAATGGGTGGACAAGCTCATCATGGTCACCTCAACGGCAAGCGTCGCCATGCCCTCCTTCGTCATTGCGACCCTGCTTCTGTATTTCTTCTGCATCAAATTCCAGCTCCTGCCGGCCAACGGTCAGACGGCGGCGGGTCTGGTTCTCCCCATTATCGCCCTGAGCCTCTACCCCATGTCCTACATCACCCGTCTGACCCGCTCCAGCATGCTGGACGTGCTCGGTCAGGACTATATCCGCACGGCAAACGCCAAGGGTGTTTCCCCCTCCCGCGTGCTCTTCAAGCACGCCCTGAAGAACGCCGTCACCCCCGTCATCACCTACGCCGGCCCCATGATCGCCTACATTCTCACCGGCTCTCTGGTCGTTGAGCGTATTTTTGCCGTTCCCGGCCTCGGCAAGTATTTCGTTTCTTCCATCATCAACCGCGACTATCCCATGGTCATGGGCACCACCATCTTCCTTGCCTGCCTGATGGTCATCATGACTCTGATCTCGGATATCCTCTACAAGGTATTCGACCCGCGCGTTGACTTGTCTTGAGTATACGGAAGGAAACGGTAAAGTAAAATGAGTGATAAAATGCCCAAAAAGAATATGCTGAGCCTTCAGCTGGATCTTTCCGGCTTTGAGGCCGCCACCGAGGACGAAAAGCGCCAGCAGGTGCGCATGAGAGAGAGCACCACCTTCTTCAAGGACGGTATGCGCCGCCTTGCCAAGAACAAGATCTCCATGATCTGCCTCTGTCTCATTGTGCTGGTCGTTCTCATCGTCACCTTTGTCCCCTCTTTCTATCCCTACGAGTACTCCGATCAGCTGGGCGTTACCCCCGGCCAGCCCTCGGATGCCAGCTATAACAACCTGAAGCCCTTTGAGTACGGCGAGACCGAGCTTGAACGTATCGCTGCCGGTGAGAAGATCTTCCCCCATATTTTCGGCACCGATGCATCCGGCCGTGACTACTGCATCCGCATCATCTACGGCACGCGCATCTCCCTTATCGTCGGCTTCTTTGCCTCCATCATCGTTCTCATCATCGGTGTCATTTACGGCTCCATCTCCGGCTATTACGGCGGCAAGGTGGATATCATCATGATGCGTATCGTCGATATCATCTATTCTCTGCCCGATATGCTGATGATCATCCTCTTCTCCGTGGTCTTCAAGCAGACACTGGATCCCCTGCTGGAGGGCACCGCCCTTGCAAAGCTCGGAAGCGGTATGATCTCCATCTTTCTTGTGTTCGCCCTGCTTTACTGGGTCGGCATGGCCCGCCTCATCCGCGGCCAGATCCTCTCCATCAAGCAGATGGACTACGTGCTCAATGCCCGCTCCATCGGCGCCAAGCCCGGCCACATCATCCGCCGTCACATGATTCCCAACTGCATCTCCGTCATCATCATTTCCACGGCACTGCAGATCCCCTCCGCCATCTTTACGGAGAGCTTCCTCTCCTTCCTCGGTCTCGGCGTTGCCATTCCCATGCCCTCCCTGGGCTCTCTGGCCAGCAACGCTCTGGACGGTATCATCTCCTATCCCTCCCGCCTGATCATTCCCGCCGTCATCATCTGCATCATCGTCCTTTCCCTCAACCTGCTGGGCGACGGTCTGCGCGATGCCTTTGACCCGAAGCTCAAGAAATAAGGGAGGAACGAGAAAATTATGGAACTTTTGAAAGTAAGCGACCTGCACACCAGCTTCTTTACCCCCGCAGGCGAGGTCCGCGCCGTCAACGGTGTCTCCTTCTCCCTTGAAAAGGGAAAGGTGCTCGGTATCGTCGGCGAATCCGGCTCCGGTAAGTCCGTCACCGCCTATTCCATTATGCAGATCCTGGCAAATCCCGGCCGCATCGTGTCCGGCAGCATCCTTCTCAACGGTGAGGAGCTGGTGGGTGCCTCCAAGGAGACCATGCGCAGCGTCCGCGGCAACATGATCAGCATCATCTTCCAGGACCCCATGACCTCCCTGAACCCCGTCTTCACCATCGG
>JAFQKV010000122.1 GCA_017414715.1 Clostridia bacterium | reverse complement strand
GAGGTCTGGTGGGGATGCTTCAGGGTGTTGTCGCGGTCGGTGAAGGTGATGCCGAAGGCCTCGGCAAAGCCGGTGCCGAAATAGTGGGAGGTGCCGCCCTGCAGGGCAACGCCGTTGTGCATCATGGGCTCGATGGTGTAGGTCTCCTCGGCACCCGCAAACTTCTCCTTTTCGGTCTTGCGGCCGGTGATGGCGGGGATGGCGAGGGTCTCACGGTAGAAGTCCTCGTAGACCTTGAGCATCTGCAGGGTCTCCTCGCGGGCTTCTTCCTCGGTGGCGTGCATGGTGTGTCCCTCCTGCCAGAGGAACTCGGAGGTGCGAAGGAAGGGGCGGGTGGTCTTCTCCCAGCGGACAACGTTGCACCACTGGTTGTAGAGCTTGGGGAGATCGCGGTAGGACTGGATAATGTCCTTATAATGCTCACAGAAGAGGGTCTCGGAGGTGGGGCGGACGATGAGACGCTCGGTGAGGTTGGTCTGTCCGCCGATGGTGACGATGGCGCATTCGGGGGCAAAGCCTTCAACGTGATCCTTTTCCTTTTCAAGCAGGCTCTCGGGGATGAACATGGGCATGTAGACATTCTCATGGCCAAGCTTCTTGAAGCGGGCATCGAGATCCTTCTGGATATTCTCCCAGATGGCGTAGCCGTAGGGACGGATGATCATGCAGCCCTTAACGCCGGAATAGTCCACCAGTTCGGCCTTCTTGACCACATCGGTATACCACTGGCCAAAATCCTCCTCCATAGAGGTAATTTGTTCAACAAGTTTTTTATCGTTTGCCATTTTTTATATACTCCAATTCGGTGTTTTGATTAAAATTTGGATACCCAGAAGCCGAGAAGCCAGCCGGGCAGGGAAAGAGCCAGCATATAGAAGAGCATATGCCAGGGAGTGACGGAAGAAGTCCAGCCCATGGCGGTAATCAGCCCCATCAGCGCGCAGCCGAGGAAGGCGAAAACCAACGAAAGGGTGGTGGAGATGCGCACGATTCTTGCGTAGCGGCGGGCACACTCCAGAAATACCGCGGGGGCGGAGATGCCTTCCCGCAGGAAGAGCACCGCCTCGGCCTCCACCGTGCGGTCGGGATTGTTGAGGGCGACCTGTGTCTCTGTGGCCAATGGAGTCAGGGAGCCTTCGGCACAATGGAAGTTTTCCTCTGCTACTTCGGCGGTGACGGCAAAATTGCGGGAAGCGAGCCGCGGAGCGCGGCCGCCGCGCACCAGAACGTCGATGGCGCGGGAAACGCGGGCGAAATGCTCATACCGCAGGGAGAAAGCGGCGGCCGGCTGCATGTTGACGGCAACGAATACCGTGTTGCGGGTGGGAACTCCGTCAGGCAGAGCCACGGCGGCCTTCTGCATGAAGTTTGCCGTTCCCACGAGGACGGGATAATCGTCCACCTCTGCCCGGATTCCGCCGTGCCCGGAGAATTCCACGGTGGAAGCCTGCAGCGCAGGGATACATTCCTCCTTCAGGATCTCGGTAAAGAGGGGGGCTGTAGAGGTGCCGGAGGCGCGGAGAGCGGCCTCGGTCAGGGCAAGCACCAGCTCCTTGGGAAGAGAGGAGAGCATCTTGTAGCCGCCCATCTTGACGGAACCGGAGGGATAAAGATCTCCGTCAGTGACCACAAAGGAACCGCGACGGGCAAATTCAGCCACAGCATCGCAGCTACCCACGGCAGCGCCGTGCTTGTGGCACTTGCGGGTCATGAGAAGATAGGGCAGTGCACAGCAGGTGTACAGGGAGAAGAGGGGCGTGATGGCTGTGATCATGGAGAAGGACCACAGGAACATGGCGGGCGTACCGGTTCTGACGGCACAGATGACGGCACAAACAAGGGCAACCAGAATAGCTGCCGGCGCAAACCACACCATGGAGCGGGAAACCGGGTCGCTGTGGTTGAGATGGTCGTAAAAGGCGGTGCGGTCGGCAACCCCGGCGCGAAGATACAGGGGATCGTTTTTTTTGGCGGTATCACGCATGAGGGTGGTACACTCGCTGTCCTCCTGCCGCAGAGCGGCACGGAGGGAAAGTATGCGGGCTTTCAGATTGTACTGATCGCCCATCAGGGAAAAGACCACGGAAAGCGCCGGCAACAGGCAGACGGGCAGATAGCCGCCGCCCTTGGGGAAAAAGATAATGCCCGCACAATGCAGCAGGGACGCAAGATAGGACAGGGCGATAAGGGAATCGCCGCCGGGACGCAGGCAGAACAGACAGTAGAAGCCGTTGGTGAGAATATCCAGTCCCGCGATACCCACGGCAGTCATGAACAGAAGCCCGGTGAATACATAGAGGAAGGGATGCTCCACATAGGAAAGGAACGCGGGTATGGGAAGCCCCAGCGGCATGGCAAGGGTCAGATACAGCAGCGGCAGACAGAGAAGAACGGTGATGGGCAGCCGGGAATTGACGGAGCGCAGGCTGCGGCTCATAGCCGACAGCAGCGCATCGGGATCCACATGAGGTTCCGGAGCATGTCCCTCGCCGAGACGCTCCATCCCCTCAATGTTTTCGATCACCGGCATGGTCCGGGTGTCGCGCAGACCGTGCCGACGGATACGGACTGTGGTGGTGCGCCGGTTCTCCGGCTCGGGCTCGGCCCTGTGCTCCTCATAGACCTCGTTAAAAATGTCGGAAGAGAAGGGCGTTGCATCACTTTCCGCAGCATCTTCCTGCCGGCGCTTTTCGTCGCGGCGGGAGGTGCGGCCGGACTCCTTCTTTTTCGCGGACACCACCGTCTCGGCGGATTTACCGAAGATCACGCGGAGGGACTGCTCCATCTCCGCATCAAAGGTCTCGTCCAGCAGGGAGGGCGTGATCGCATCCTCAGCCTTCGGCGCGGAGACAATGGGCTCCTCGGGCGCGGGAACGTGAGCCTCATCGGTATGGAATTCCCGGAGAATATCCTCCAGAACGAATTCTTTCTCTTTTTTTTCCGGGGCAGCGTTCTGTTCCGGACGGTCGGACATGGATCAGTTCCTCCCTTCGGTTTTGTCAAGCCGCTGGCGGACAGCCTCGAAAAGCAGAACGGCTGCAGCGGCGGAGGCATTGAGAGAATTGAGCTTTCCAAGCATGGGAATACGGATGAGGGCATCGCAGTGCTCGGCCACCAGACGGGAAAGACCGAAGCCCTCGCTTCCGATGACCAGCGCGGCGGGGCCGGTCAGATCGGTGCGGCTGGCAAGGGAACTGCCTTCACCGGCAGCACCGTAGACCCAGATACCCTGCTTTTTCAGCTCATCGATGGTGTTCGTAAGGTTTGCCACCCGGGCAACGGGAACGTGCTCCAGCGCACCGGCGGCGGATTTGGCGCAGGCGGCGGTCAGACCGGCCGAGCGATGCTTGCCGATGATGACACCCTGCGCACCGGCGGTTTCCGCAGAGCGGATGATGGCACCGAGGTTGTGTGGGTCCTGAATGCCGTCGCACAGCACGAGAAGAGCAGGCCTTTCGCTTTCTGCCACACGGTTCAGGATGTCCTCCACGGTGGAGAATTCGTGGGCGGCGCACATGGCGATGACCCCCTGATGGGCACCGGTGGTGCTCATGGCATCCAGAGCCCGTCGGTCACTTTCCACGATCACGGCACCGGCAGACCGCGCCTGCGATACGATGGGAGAGAGACTGCCGCCCCCGCCCCGCAGGACAAAGAGCTTATGAATCGGTCGGCCGGCACGGAGTGCTTCCTGTACCGGGTTGCGACCCTCAATGAGTTCATCGCCCTCCCGCAGCGTGGGCTGCGGTGCGCGGTGATTATTACGGTAACGGTCCAAAATGGCCTCCTGTTTTTTCGTAAAGACAATACTATCCGATTTTCCTATAAATTATATACGAATACGCCCGGTATGTCAATCGGTTTCAGGAATCCCGCCGGGCGGCGGGGCAAAAAAGGCAGATAAAAACCGCTTTCCGGAGAATCGGTATCCGGAAAGCGGAAAGAGAAAAATATGGGATCACAGGCCAAGATAGGCAAAAAGAAGCTTCAATGTGTTTTCAACACCGTCCCGGTGGCTGCGTTCATAGCCGTGGGAGGCATATACGCCGGGGCCGATGAGGCCGAAGCGCACGTCATTTCCAGCGGCGACGGCGGCACCCGCATCGGAGCCGTAATGGGGATAAATATCCAGTGCATAGCGTGCGCCGGAGGCTTCTGCGGCAGCAACGAGTGCATCCACCACCTCTTTGGAATACGGACCGTGGGAATCCTTCGGGCAGATGGAGACGGTGTGCTCCGTGCAGGAGAGACCGTCGCCGACACAGCCCATGTCCACGCACAAAAGCTCTTTGACATCCCCTGGAACCATAAAGGAAGCGCCATGCCCAACCTCCTCAAAGGCGGTGATCAGCATGTAAATGTGACGGTTCGGCGCGGTCTCGCGGATACGGGAGGCAAGGGAGAGCAGAATACCGACCGAGAGCTTATCATCAAGGAATCGGCTCTTGACGTAGCCCGATTCCGTCACACGGGTGCGCGGCTCGGGGCAGACGAAATCGCCGGTACGGATGCCGAGAGCCTCCGTTTCCGCGGCGGAGGAGGTGGGCATATCTATCACCACCTCCAGAGTGGAGAAGGTGCGCTCACACTTTTTGTAATCGTCATTGACGTGCACAGAGGCGTTGCAAAGCTGCAGGGTGCCCTCGTAGGTGCGCCCGTCCCGGGTGCGGATGCGGACGTTTTCCGTTTCGGAATTGTTGGCCTCAAGCCCGTTCAGAGGGCTGACACGCAGCCGGCCGTTTTCCTTGATCTCCGCAACCATGGCACCGAGGGTGTCGGTATGTGCCATGAGCAGAATACCTTCTCCTTCACCGCCGAGATCCGCCAGCACGCCGCCCTTACAAAGCCGCCGGGCGGAAACAGAGAGGCTCTCAAAACGTGCCAGCAGATGGGACTCTGCCTCCGCGGTGTCGCCGGTAGGGCTGTCGATGGCAAGCAGGGAAATTGTTTCTTCAATGGCAAGGTCGGTATACCATTGCATTTGCATGATACCTCCGGAACAGATGGTTTTTGTACAGTATACCTCTTTTTTGCAAAAATTACAATACCGGTCTGCAGCGCAGATGGAGCCTCGAAAAACTCCGGAAATTTGGATAAAATGCCTATGACATCAAAAGAAAAAAACATGTAAAATAATGCATGAATAAATGTGAAAGCGGGGATAAATCATGTTTTCTGCCGGCGATAAGGTAATATACGGGCGCATGGGCGCATGTATTGTCCGCGAGATCGGAAAACGGAATTTCGATGGAGTTATGCGGGAATATTACATTCTGTCTCCCGTACACGGCAGGGATCAGTCGATCTATGTGCCGACGGACAGCGAATCGCTTACGGCAAAAATGAAACGAGTGATAAGCGGCCCGGAGATCAATGCCCTCATGTCCGATATTGCAGCCGGTGAAATGGAATGGCCTGAAAACGATACCGTTCGTCGGGAGCAGTTTGAGAGAATTCTGATGCAGGGCGACAATACGGAAATCGCCGGGCTTATCGGCTGTATCTGGAAGCACCGCGCCCGGCTTACCGAACAGGGAAAGCGGCTGCACCAAAGCGATGAGCGTATGCTCCGGGAGGCCCGAGATCGGCTCCACGGAGAACTGGCACTGGCGCTGGATATCTCTGAAGAAGATGTTCCTGCTTATATTGAAGAGCGGGTCGTCGCCCTTTCTGAAAAATAAATTTTTCTTTTTTTTGAAAAAACTATTGACAAACCCGACTGGATTGAGTATTATATATGGGCGCCGCAGCGCGGTGCCTCATATGGGGGTGTAGCTCACTTGGGAGCCCGGTTCATCCGGTTACCTACCCCCGCTTCAAAACTGAATAAATCTCATTTCTTCCCATTTGGGGGTGTAGCTCACTTGGGAGCCCGGTTCATCCGGTTACCTACCCCTCGCTTCAAAACTGAATAAATCTCATTTCTTCCCATTTGGGGGTGTAGCTCACTTGGGAGAGCGCTTGAATGGCATTCAAGAGGTAAGGGGTTCGATCCCCCTCATCTCCACCAAACTT
>JAFQKV010000121.1 GCA_017414715.1 Clostridia bacterium | reverse complement strand
TACTCACTTGAATTTACCATGCGTGACGGAACCGTTAACAAGCTTGAGCTTCGTAAGCTCAACTCCCGTCAGTTTGCTGCCGTTGTCAACGGAACCTGCAACAGCTACGTCAGTATTACGGCGGTCAATCACCTTCTTGAGCTCATTGATATGGTAGAGAAGGGCGAAAGCATCGAAAACATCTTCTAAATAAAGCGATTATTCTTCTTAAGGACGGGGGAAACCCCGTCCTTTTTTACGTTTGAACCGTATATTCTCTGATGTTACAGATATAGTCTGTTCAACGGATGAAAAACATGTTATAATATATTAAAGTTCAATATTGGCAAAATACACGGAATTTCAAAAATAGGATCGTATTGTCTGACAATGGATCGATCAAAGAGATCGGCACGCATGATGAGCTGATGAAATTCAAAGGAAAGTACTACGAGATGCTTACAAAGCAGGCTGAAAACGATTTGGACTGAGCTTTTATTGTCTTAATGAGAAACCGAACATAACTTTTAAACTATAGTAAGCGTAAAGGAGCGGTTGTGATATGATTTATCGTATAACTTCGATATTCCTTTTGCTTTTTATGCTGCTCCTGTTTGGTGGCTGCACCGACCTGCCGGATGTGTCGGTGAGCCCGAATATGTCGGACATTTCTCCGGCAGCATCACCGACCGCATCACCGACCGCGACTTTGCGTACTTCACCAACATTGCCACCAACACCGACACCGACACCGGTGCCGACGGGAGAGCCTGCGGCAACTGCGACCCTGACTCTACCTGCAGCAACGGTAACAGGCAAACCAACTGTATCGCCCACCGACACCGTCGCAGCGCTTGACAGCGTGGTTTCCGGCGCTCCTGCGGTATCATGTGTTCTGAAGACGGTAGCTTCCGGTACGGTCGTGCATAATGGAGGAACGGCTTCAGAGCCTGTTGTTATTGATGCTTCCAATACGTCGGACGGATATGTCATGATCCGTGCTGTGTCCGCCGCTCGTCTGAAGGTTATCATTTTGTGCCCGAGCGGTGTCAAATACACGTATAACCTTCGCGGCGACAACACCTGGGAGGCTTATCTGTTTTCGGACGGTGACGGTGAGTACAAGGTCAATGTTTATCGGGAAGTGACATCCGGAAAGTACGCAGCCATAGCGTCGGTGTCCCTGCACGCTACACTTAAGGATCCGAATGCTCCGTTCCTGCATCCCAATCAGTATGTTAACTTCACGGAAGACAGCGTAGCTGTCCGGCACGTCGCAAAGATATGTACCGAGAAGATGAAGGATATCGAGCGTATTGAAGCGATTTATCACTATGTCATTACGAATATATCCTATGATCATCAAAAAGCAGCATCCGTGAAGAGCGGGTACATCCCGGACGTAGACAAGGTATTTCAGGAAAAAAAAGGCATCTGCTTTGATTATGCGGCCCTAATGACGGCTATGCTTCGCGCCTATGGGATACCGACCAAGCTTGTCGTCGGATATACCGGCGATGAATACCATGCATGGATCAGCACGTTTACACAGGAAAGCGGCTGGGTAGAGGGTGCGATCTTCTTTAACGGCACAGATTGGAAGCTTATGGATCCTACTTTTGCATCCTCTGCGAATTCCAGCAAGGAGATCATGGAATATATCGCAAAAACCTCTAACTACACTGCAAAATACATCTATTGAGGAGACTGTTTATGCCGAAATTCCGCCCAGATTGTCACATGCTTTCCGGTCTCTGTGAGACGATGGGTGAAGCTGTCTCTGCGGGACTTCCGTATCGTGAGGTGTTTGCTGAACTTCGCGACGGTGAGAAGGAGGGGGCGGTGAAAAACCTCTATACCTCTCTTTGTGCGTATGCGGAAACCGGAGCCTGCCTGTCGGAATGCTTGAATATGAGCGGGGTGTTTCCCGCATACATGATTCGCCTGCTGTCTGTCGGAGAGCTGACGGGTCATGCAGATCGGACGCTGTCGCGGCTTTCTGCGTATTATGCACTGCAGGCAAGCCTGAATTCCTCACTGAAGACCTCCGTACTGTATCCTGCCGTGCTTGGCTGCGTGCTTCTTTGCGTGCTTTATGTGATCGCGACGGAGGTTTTGCCTGTCTTCCGTGGCATCTATGCTCAGCTTGGTGCCGACCTTCCGCCCGCTGCGGCTGCGGCATTTGCATTCGGAGAGGGACTGCGAAGCATCGGATGGATCCTCATAACGGTGATTTTGCTGGCAGCGGCCTTCACTGCCGCAGCTTTGCTGATACCCGTACTACGTACGCGCATGGCCGCATATACGATGCGCCTCTTTGGGGGAAAGGCAAGGCGATTCCGCGCGGCAGCTGATATCTGCTCCGTGCTTGCCATGACCTGCTCCGCCGGTATTGAGCCCGCAGGAGGCATCAGAATGGCGGCTGAATTGTCCGATCCTGATGGAACGCAGCATATTTCAGCTGCTGCTGATGCGATGGAGGCAGGTAAGGAGCTTTCGGCATCACTTATTGAGACCGGGTTGTTTGAAGGTATGGATGTTCACTATATCGATCTTGCTGTGCAGTCCGGTAATCTTGCTGAGGTTGCGGAGAAACTTGCCGGGCGGTATACCGAGCGAGCGGAGGAGATATTTTTTCGCCGTATTGCGCTGATCGAGCCCATCACTGTGCTGATCATGGCCTTTTTTGTCGGACTCATGTTACTTGGTGTCATGCTGCCGCTTCTCGGTGCGCTTTCGGTGCTTGGATGATGCGCAGAAAAACGGTATTGCATATCCTCAGCGCGACGATTATCGGAGCCGCCGTCATTTGTATGATCTGTTTTGCAGTTATATCCCTGCGGGGCGTTGAAGAAGCACGTGCATCCGAGGAACTTCGTTTTGCCGAGGAGGCGATCCGCCGGGCGGCGGTCACCTGCTATTGCATCGAAGGCCGATTCCCGGAAAACTACGCCTATCTGCGGGATAATTATGGCCTTTTGGTGGATGAAGAGCGTTTTGCCGTGCATTATTCTGTTTTTGCACAGAACATCATGCCGGATATCACCGTTGTGAAGAGGTGAGGGAAGTGCATAGTTCCAGAAACCTCATATCCTATGCCGCGGCACTTCTGATGCTGCTGTTTTTTGCTCTTTTCACGGTTGCGGCAGTGCTCTGCGGTGCACGGACCTTTCACAAGATGCAGACGGATATGGAACTGGCATACCATGAACGAACCGCCGAGGTTTACATTGCGGCTAAACTTCGCAGGGGAGATACATCCGATGCTGTATTTTGTGCAGACCTTGACGGGATCCAGGCACTGGGCATACGTGAGCTCATTGACGGCGAGACATATATTACCTACATCTATGTTCATGATGGCTGGTTGACAGAGCTGTTTTGCCCTGCGTCGGCAAAGCTTTCGGGCGATGCCGGCGAGACCGTGGTGCCGCTGGATTCCCTGACATTTGAAATTGACGATGAGTTTGTCCGATATACATGCGTAAATGACGGACGAAGCCGGGATTTCCGGATCGCGCTGCGCGCGGCCGGACGGTAAGGAGAGAAATGTGCGGAAACGATCTGCGGCTCTGATGATGCTTTTGGAACTGGCAGCTATGCTGCTGGTCTTTTCGCTGTGTTCCGCGGTAACCATCCGTCTGTTTTCTGCGGCGCATACCATGACGGCTCGGAGCCTGCGGATCGGTGCGGCGGCAGATCTCGCGCAGACGGCAGCTGAGTGTTACCGCTGGGACGGAGATGCGGAGCATGCGGCACGCGAGCTCGCAGCCGTCTGGGATGCTGACGGTTACCGTGCTGAGCTGGTCCGTGATGGTGAGATGTTTACGGTGTATCTGTATCCGCAGGAAGGGAAATTGCGTATTTCTGTCTGGGTTGACGGTGAGAACCTCTACGAGATTACGGTGGGTGCAATATGAGTCGGGCTGTGAAAACAAAGCGGGTAATTTTTGGCCCGATCGGTATTGCAAGCCTGATTGTGTGCTTTGCGGTGCTGTGTATGACGGTGTTGTCTGTATCTGCGTTTGTGGCCGCAAAGGATAGCTTGCGTGATGCCGAGGCGGTTGCTGCCGCACGGAGGGATTTTTATGCAGCTGACCTGCGTGCCGCGGAAATAGCGGTTCAGCTCAGAGAAGCTTATTACAGGGGTGAAAGCCTGACGGAGCTTTCCGAGCTGCCGGATGTGCAGCTGTCACAGAAAGACGGAGAGTTATTGGTCGCTTTCGGCGTTCCCGTGGATGATATGCAGGTCCTGTCGGTTCTGCTGTCCTTTGATACAGAGATGGAGATCCTTTCCTGGCAGGTTTTGCCGTCGTCGGAATGGTCACCGGAGGACAGCATTTCCGTTTGGCATGGCTGAGATTTGAGGAGATGATATTATGGAATTGTTGCAGATTTTTGACCGTGCAATGGAGAAAAATGCATCAGATATTTTTATCGTACCCGGCCGCCCGGTGTGCGCAAAGCAGGGATGTTCCTTTGTGCCTATGGGGGACGAATGCATCATGCCGGAAGCGTCGGAGTTGCTCATCCGTGAGGCGTATGCCATGGCCGGACGTGACTTCGGCCGTCTGAGCACCGGCGGTGATGACGATTTTTGTATTTCCTGCCCCGGCAAGGCACGTCTTCGTGTGAGCGCATATCTGCAGCGTGGCTCCTACGCTGCCGTCATCCGAATCATTTCCTTTGGCATACCCGACTACCGAACCATCGGCATACCGGAAAATGTTATGGCGGTCGCCGGTGAGAATAAGGGTCTGACGCTGATCACCGGCAGCGCAGGCAACGGCAAATCCACAACCCTTGCCTGCATCATCGACCGCATCAATCATACCCGCATGGGACATATCATTACCCTGGAGGATCCGGTGGAGTATCTGCACCGACATGATAAGTGCATCATCTCCCAGCGAGAGATATCCATCGATACCAAGGATTACGTTACCGCCCTGCGCGCAAGCCTCCGTCAGGCGCCGGATGTCATTCTTCTCGGTGAGATGCGGGACCATGAAACCATTTCCACCGCCATGACAGCTGCGGAGACGGGGCATCTTGTCTTTTCGACACTGCATACTTTGGGTGCCGAGAATACCGTTGACCGTATCATTGACTGCTTCCCGCCGGAGGGACAGAAGCAGATCCGGGTACAGCTTGCCATGGTGCTGAATTCCGTCGTTTCCCAGCAGCTTATTCCGACACTGGACGGTGAGCTGGTTCCTGTTTTTGAGGTTGTACACGCCAACACGGCGATACGCAATCTGATTCGAGAGGCTCGTGTGCACCAACTGGAGGCCATGATATCCGCCTCCCGCGATGCAGGGATGGTTTCGATGGACGATGCCATATTCGAACTGTACCGGGATGGGCGCATTACCAAAGATACGGCACTGCAGTATGCCCTGCATCCGGATATTCTAAGACGAAGGCTGAATTAAAAGAATTGTGCGACAGAGTTTTCTCTGTCGCACAAATTTTCAGTACATATTATTGGCCTTCATATAGTCGTAAACCATCTTCCCGTGCTCCTGTTCCTCCTTTTGAATATGGTTGAGACATTTTCTTGCCGCCTCGTCTCCGAATTCGAAGATACACGTGTCATACAGGGAAGATGCATGCTTCTCTGCGGTCAGCATATCCGTGCAGAGAAAGCAGTCCTGCGTTTTGTCCGGACTGTCGGAGATCGTATAGGTCTGGGTAAAGCGGGGAAGAGGCTTCTCCTCGCAGGAAGGTGCCGGTGGGGTACAGCATTCGATCTCGGAGAGCGTTTTCAAATGCTCACGCTCATTGGCGGCAAGGGCGGTAAACAGTCCTTTGAGCTGTCCGTCCACGGCGGATTCTGCGGCGCGCTCATATTTTTCGGCACATAAGTTTTCCTGATCCTTCAGATCCTTCAGAAGCGTACTTTCTTTTTCGGTCAGAGTCATGATGGTTATACCTTCCTTTCGTATTGTCCGGCCTTATTTTCTGCCGTTGAGGAAGAAAATATGCACAGAATTTGGTGTGTACTTCTTTTCTTTGGATGTCCGGTGTGTTATAATATCAGGAAAGAATAATAAATTTAGGAGGCAATATGCGTATCTGGTCATTTGAAGAGGGAGGTCGCGTCCTTTCCATCCGTACGCCCAACACGCCCACCCCCTGGAAGAACCTTCTGTTCAACGATTCTTATATGCTGGATGCTACCCAACGCCTGCAGGGTGCCGGTGTGACGCTGTCCAAAACCTTCAACACAAAGGAATATATTACGGCTGACCGCGATCTTTTCGTCCGTGTCAACGGTGAGGCCTACCGCCTGCTCGTCGGAGCCGGTAAGAGCTATGAGTGCCGTCACGAGATGGCCTGCAGCACCGTCTGTGAGGAGTTTGACGGCTTTACCGTTACCGTCCGTGTCTTTGTTCCCGCCAAGGGCGAGGCTGAGATCTGGACGGTGAATGTTGAAAATACCTCCGGTACAGCGATGAGCGCTGAGGTTTTTACCTGCTTTGGTCTGACCAAGGCCGGCACCATGGGTCAGTGCGCCCGTTGGGATGAGGAAAGCGGCACCGCCTACCGCGCCGGCTTCCCCTACTACGTCTATTACGAGGAATATGAGAACGCCCTGAAGAAAAAGGACATCTGCTATGTGACCTCGGACGTTCGTCCCGTGGGCTATGAGACCAATAACCAGCGCTTCTTTGGTGCGGACAATCCCTACGTGATCCCCGAGCCTGTCCGTCAGGGCAAGCTCGGCTGTGCCCAGAGTGAGGACGGTATGACCTGCGGTGCGCTGCACTTTGCCTTTGATATCGCTTCCGGTGCTTCTGCCTCTGTCAATATCCTTGCCGGTGTTGCAAAGTCCATTGGCGAGGTCCCCGGACTGAAGGCCGAGTATCTCAACGTGGATGCCCAGCTGGATGCAGCCCGTATGATTTGGGAGAAGCGTCTGGAGAGCTACTGGATCGATACCCCCGACGATCAGCTCAATGCCATGCTCAACGTCTGGCTGAAAAAGCAGGCACTCTTCCTTGGAAAGTTTAACCGTGCCTCCACCTACTGCCCCATCCGCAATCAGCTGCAGGATGCCATGGGCTATGCGCTTATTGATCCCGACGATGCCTTCCGTGTGGTGTGCGATGTTATGGCAAAGCAGCACTATGACGGCTACATCAAGGGCTGGGTCATGACCGACGGTTCTGCACCGCAGAAGCTCTGCCTCATCGAGCATTCCGACGGTGCCATCTGGCTGATTCTCTGCTTTGTCAATATCATCGAAATGACCGGCAATTCCGACTATTACAACACCCTCATCGGTTACGGTGACAGTGATGAGAAGGATACCGTGCTGGAGCACCTGAAAAAGGCTGCCCGTTATATGGGTGCCAAGACCGGTGAGCGCGGCATGTGCCTGATGCTTGACGGTGACTGGACCGATCCCCTCAACGGCCCCGGCCGCAAGGGTAAGGGCGAGTCTGTCTGGAACACCGCAGCTCTGTGCTATGCCATCCGGCGCCTGGTTTCCGTCTGCCCGGATGATGAGCTTACCGCGATTGCCGACCGTCTGGACGCGGCGATGAACGAGAACGCCTGGGACGGTGACTGGTATCTTGCCGGTATTGATGATGACGGCCGCCCCTACGGAACCCATAAGGATCCCGAGGCCAAGGAGTTCCTCAACGCCCAGTCCTTTGCCATTCTTGCCGGTATTGCCCGCGGTGAGAGGCTGGAAAAGGTCGTCAAGTCCTTTGAAAGCCTGCATATCGACACCGGCTATCTCCTGTTTGCACCGGAATTCAACGAATACAATGCCGTCTGGGGCCGTATCAGCGCCAAGAACCCCGGCACCGCCGAGAACGGCTGCGCCTACTGCCACGGCACCATGTTCAAGGCCGCTTCCGATATCGCCCGCGGCGATGCCGATGCCGCCTTCGAAACCCTCTACGACGTTCTGCCCATTAACCCCAAGAATCCCACTGAGCAGAATCTGCAGTCTCCCACCTTTATTCCCAATTTCTATTTCAGCCTGCCCGGTGCAAACTTCGGCCGTTCCAGCCTTTCCTACGGCACCGGTTCCGTTGCATGGTTCCTGTGGATGATGGTGGAGTACATCGTTGGCATCCGCCACACCGGCAGCGGCGTAGTTATAGAGCCGCATTTCCCCACCGGCTGGAAGAAGATCACCGCCTCCCGCCGCTATCGCGGTGAGCTGCGCGAGTACGAGATCGAGGCCTGACGGTGAATACACAGCTTTGTATCGACCGCGCAGGGGAGAAGGATATTCCCGAAATGCTGCGCATCCTGCGCGAGGTCGGTGCGGTCCATGCCGAAGGTCGCCCGGATAAGTTCAAGCCCGGTGCCTGCAAGTACGATGAAGCTGCGCTGTGTGGGCTTCTCAGGGATGAAGATCAGCCCGTGTTCTGTGTCCGCGAAGGGGAGAAGCTTCTTGCGACGGCATATCTGCAGATCCGCCGGGTAGATGAGAATTCCGTTCTGCGTCGTCGACTGACCGTCTATGTGGATGATTTTTGCGTGTCCTCCGAGTCACGCGGGCGGCATGTTGGCACAAGGCTGATGGAGCATGTTATCGGTTATGCCCGCGAGATCGGCGCGGACAATGTACTTTTAAACGTTTATGAATTCAATACCGCGGCACTGCGCTTTTACGAGAGCCTCGGTATGACCACAGAGTCCAGACACATGGAGCTGGTACTCTGATATTGAAGGAAGTGATCCCAATGCCTCATATTTATCCTGAAAATTATACACCGAATATGGATATTCTCACCACGCAGAGGGCCATCAAGGTCGCAAAGGATACTTTTGAAAATGAACTTGCAGGTGTCCTCGGTCTGACCCGCGTATCCGCGCCGATTTTTGTTGAGCGCGGTTCCGGCCTCAATGATGATCTTAACGGCGTGGAGCGCCCCGTTTCCTTTGACCTGAAGGAGAAACCCGGTAATGAGATCCAGATCGTTCATTCCCTTGCAAAATGGAAGCGCTATGCCCTCGGAAAGTATGAATTTCCCATGGGCCACGGACTCTATACCGATATGAACGCCATTCGGCGCGATGAGACGACCGATAACCTGCATTCTGTCTATGTCGATCAGTGGGACTGGGAGAAGATCATTTCCCGCGAGGAGCGAACGGAGGAGACTCTTAAGGAAGCGGTTTGCGGTATCCATACCGCACTTGTGCGTACTCTTGGCGTTCTGCGCCGTCTTTTCCCGCAGGTCAAAACCGAACTCCCTGAGACGGTCACCTTTATCCGTACCCAGGAGCTGGAAGATCTTTATCCCGGTCTGTCTCAGGAGGAAAGGGAGCTTGCATTCGTTAAAGAGCACGGTGCCGCCTTCTTTATTGGTATCGGCTGGCCTCTTGCCGGCGGAAAGCCCCACGACGGCCGCGCGCCCGACTATGATGACTGGAAACTCAACGGCGATCTTGTCTATTATCATAAGGAGCTTGACGGCCGTATAGAGATCTCTTCCATGGGTATTCGCGTTGATGAGGCATCCCTGCGCTGTCAGCTTGCGGCAGCGGAATGTGAGAGCCGCGCGGAGCTTCCTTTCCATAAGGCGTTGCTTGCTGGAGAGCTGCCCCTCACCATGGGCGGCGGCATCGGACAGAGCCGTCTGTGCATGCTCCTGCTGGGGCGTGCGCACATCGGCGAGGTCCAGAGCTCCATCTGGCCGGAGGAGGCCATTCGCCTGTATGCCGATCACGGTGTGAAACTGCTGTAAAATGAGGTTATAAAGGATGAAAATTCAGTTCTTGGGCACTGCTGCCGCAGAGGCGATCCCCGCCGTGTTCTGTACCTGTGACGTTTGCCGCAAGGTGCGTAAAACCGGTGGAAAGGACGTCCGGACCCGCTGCCAGACTCTTCTCGACGATTCGCTTCTTATTGATTTTGGGCCGGATACCTACCATCATTGCCTGACCTGGGGGGTAGATCTTTCGCGGGTGCGCGACTGCATCGTGACCCACGTGCATCAGGACCATTTCCAGCCCGCAGAGCTTACCTATCTGCGCCGCCCCTTTGCCGTGACCCCGGAGGATTATCCTTATTTCCGTATCTGGGGCAGCGAGGATATTGCCCCGCTGGTCGCTGAGACCTTTGCAAATCCACGTATCCGCGGAGAATACCGTGAGATCAGGCCCTTTAATACCTATGAGATCGCCGGATTTTCCGTCACTCCCTTGAAGGCCAATCACGGCACGGCGCATCCCTATGTGTATCTCATCGAAAAGGAAGGTAAATGCCTTCTCTATGCCCATGACAGCGGCTTGTTCCCCGACGAAACTTGGGAATATCTCGCCGGACTTGAGAAACACCTGGATCTCATTTCCTTTGACTGCACCGGCGGTACGGAGGACGACCTTGATTATGAGGCGCATATGTGTCTTGGCCGCAATGTGCGTTGCAGAGAGCGTCTGAAGGAGATGGGACTAGTGGATGAGAGCACCCGCTGCTTTGTCAATCACTTCTCCCATAACGGAAAGGATGTTCTCTGGGAAGATCTTGAGCCCCAGGCCCGCGCCGCCGGCTTTGAGGTCACCTATGACGGACTCATAACGGAAATCTGATGCAAAATAGGAAAGCCTGCATTCCTGCAGGCTTTTCTTTTTTTTGTGCAACGAATACTACCGGCAGTGCCGGTAGTTCCAAAAAGCTTTAGCTATGAGTAGAAAAAGAATCCTCCTTCGTCTAAAATAGAAGTGGGTTTGCCAACCACAACAAAAAGACGAAGGAGGAATCAAGTAT
>JAFQKV010000120.1 GCA_017414715.1 Clostridia bacterium | reverse complement strand
GAAGGCAAATAAAAAGCCCCTTTAGGGGCAGCCGGTGAAAGAGTTGCGGTTGGCAAACCTTTCGACGAGCCTATAGGCTCGGCCGGTCTTATGCCCTAAGGGGGCAGTGCATACTACCGGCACGGCCGGTAGTTATGATTGCTTGATGCAATTATGCTCTTTCCAGATGCAGCGTATAGCTTTCCTTGTCGGCCATGGGAACGTCGATGAACCAGTAGCCGGCGTTCATGAGAGCGGCACCGGAGAGGGTCTCGTCGGTTTCGGTGATGTGGTACATGGCATCGGGATCAAGGCCGCGGAACTTGATGATCAGGGGCAGCCGGAAGACACTGCGGGTGGTGACGAGGGTGAAAAGAGCCTCGGACTTGTCGGGAGAGACGAACATCCATGCGGCGCGGCGCTCGTTTTCCGCCGGGGAGATGAGGCGGTAGAGATCACCGTAGTGGATGAGATCGTACCAGCGGTGATAATCTGCGACCTGCCCGCGGATGATCTCACGCTCCTCGTCGGTCAGCTTGACGGGGTCGAGCTCATAGCCAAAGGTGCCCCACATGGCTACGTTGCCCTTGGTGACGTAGCCGGCGCGGCGGTTTGCGGAGACGTGCGCACCCATGGTGGAGGCTGGATAGCACATGGAGGTGCCGAACTGGATGTCGAGGCGCTCGATGGGATCTGTGTTGTCGCTGGCCCAGATCTGGGGAGAGTAAGCAAGCATCGCGGGATCAAAGCGTCCGCCGCCGCCGGAACAGTTCTCAAAGAGAATGTCGGGGAAGGTTGTGGCAAGGCGGTTCATGAGATCGTAGGTGCCGAGGATGAAGCGGTGGAAGAATTCCTTCTTGCGCTCGGGCGGCAGAAGAGCAGAGCCTGCCTCGGAGATGTTGCGGTTGAAGTCCCACTTGACGTAGTCGATCTTGTTGTTTGCGAGGATGGCGTAAAGCTGCTGCCAGATGTTCTCGCGCACGTCCTCGCGGGAGACATCGAGAACATACTGCCATCTTGCGGGCATGGAGGGGCGTCCCTCCACATGTACGTGCCAGTCGGGATGAGCACGGAAGAGGTCGGAGTCGGGGGAAATCATCTCCGGCTCAAACCAGATGCCGAATTTCAGACCCTCTGCGTTGACGCGCTCGATGAGGGGAGTCAGACCGCCGGGCAGTTTGTCTTCGTTGACATACCAGTCACCGAGAGAGCAGTTATCGCGGTTGCGGACACCGAACCAGCCGTCGTCCATAACGAGCATCTCGATGCCGAGCCTTTTGGCTTCCTTTGCAAAGGCAACAAGCTTGTCGGAATCAAAATCAAAGTAGGCAGCCTCCCAGCTATTGATGAGCAGAGGACGCTTCTCCGTCTTCCAGCGGCCGCGGATGAGGTTGGAGTTGTAGAAGCGGTGATAAATGCGGCTCATCTCGCCGATGCCGGCATCGGTAAAGACCATGACGACCTCGGGGGCATCGAAGAACTCGCCGGGATCGAGATGCCAGCCAAAATCCACGGGATTGATGCCCATGGTGACGCGGGTGCAGCCGTTGAAATCACACTCGGCAAGAGCGGAAAAGTTGCCGGAATAAACGAGATTGAAGCCGTAGACCCAGCCGTTCTCCTCGGTGGCCGTCTTTTCGGCGAGGGCCATGAAGGGATTGTAGCAATGGCCGGAAACGCCGCGGCGGCTCTCAACGCCCTGTACGCCGTGGTGCAGAGCGACACGCTGGGTGTACCGCTCGTGATTATGGCGGCCCCACAGGGAGATCATATCGTATTCCATGGTAGGAAGATCCATACACATGGAGAAAACGCGTTCAATATCACAGGCGGCGTCGGTGGTGTTTTCCACGCGAACGCGCCGGGTCATGACACCGGCAGACTCAAAGACGGTGTAATAGAGAGTGACGCGGATGCCGGTGGTTGGATCCTTTGCATACAGCTCCAGCGTTTCGGCCTCGCCTGGGGTATTCTCATAGGTGGAGGGCTGACCGGGGATCCCGGGCTTGCCGGAATAAATCTTATGCCCGTCATAACGCAGATCGGTCACGGTGTCGCCGTTGGCGTTTCGGACGGCAAGGCAGGGCTGGCGGAAGTCACCGGCACCGTTGCCGGAATACTCCAGCGGTGTGGTGTCAGGGCGGAAGCGGTGACCCATCTCGCCGATGATCGGGTCGGAGGGGGAGAAGGATGCGTTGGGATAGCGCTGCTCCCGCTTCGGGATATAAGCATCGGGAAGGGGAGCTCCGTAATAGATGTTGAGAATATAGCCCTGCTCGTAGATCTTCAGAATATACGAGGAGCGCGAGGTGTCAAGCTTAAGGGTATTGTGTTCGGGATGAAAGGTAATAGACATAGTATGAACTCCTGTTTTTATCGTTTTGCCGTGTTAAGGCACTTTTCCAGTATTCGTAATCGGTGAAAAGGCATCCTCTCCGAAGCACACGAAGGTGTAG
>JAFQKV010000001.1 GCA_017414715.1 Clostridia bacterium | reverse complement strand
TTCACAAGGATATAAATAAGTCTTATGAGCTGACAAGAAGGAGCAATCTTGTTGCCGTTATTACCGACGGAACAGCCATACTTGGTCTCGGAGATATCGGTCCGGAAGCAGGTATGCCTGTTATGGAAGGCAAATGCGCTCTCTTTAAAGAGTTCGCAGACGTTGATGCTTTCCCTCTTTGCATAAAGAGTAAGGACGTTGACGAAATAGTTCGCACAATTTATCTTCTCTCGGGTTCATTCGGTGGAATTAACCTTGAAGATATTTCTGCTCCTCGTTGCTTTGAGATTGAAAAGCGTCTCAAAGAAATCTGCGATATTCCCGTATTCCATGATGATCAGCACGGAACCGCTATCGTAGTTGCGGCTGCTCTTATAAACGCTCTCAAGCTCGTTAAGAAAAATATCGGAGAGGTTAAGGTTGTAATCAACGGCGCAGGCTCGGCAGGAATCGCAATCGGACGTCACCTTATGAATATGGGCTTTTGCAGGCCGTTGACGGAAATATCGATCATAGCAGTATTATTCTCACAAAAAGGTTGGATGTGATACGGGAAATGCGTGATGTGGGGGTGAAAACGGGAGGATGGCTCGCTGCGGTTGGCGGGCGGTTCAGGCCCCGCCCGTACTGTGGTGCAGATCGCCCGATACGCCCGCCGCAAAAGCGCACGCCGGATGCGATAGGGTCTATTGTACGGGGCATCTTTCACCCGCCGTACATCGAAACATCCGGGTCGTGCGACCCGGATGTTCGGGAAAGGTTGTGATGAGACTCAGGCAAACACCAGCTCACCGAAAAAGGCAGGCTCATGGTAACCCGGCTCGGGCAGGTCGATGGGATACAGCGCCACAAAGGACAGATGCCGCGTATAGTCGCCGCAGCGGTAGAGGTTGCCGCGGGCGACGGTGCCGGAAGCACCGGTGAAGGCGGGGTCGACGCTGCGGTAGGCTGCATACGGAATGGTATAGACCAGCTGCCACCAGTCCTTTGTGGAGGTGACAACGATGTCCTCGGGGCGCACGGTACAGGGTCTGCGGTTGTCCACATCGTGATCGCCGTACTGGAAGAGGCAGGCACCGTTGAGGTTGATCTCGCAGTTGACGTAGAGATCCTCACGCGCAGGGTCGGGCATCAGAAACAGCTCCAGGCAGGAGTCCTCCCAGACATCGCCCTCGTCCTCAAAGACGACGGCGCGGCGGTCGGTGCGCGGCTCCCATGCACGCATGGCAACGTAGAGGTTTTCGTCATCGTGGGCGAGGCTTGCCTCCACCCGGACGGGGTGGGAATCCCAGAGCACATGGGGCAGCGTGACGGCGAAGCCGTCGGCGGTGAGCTTTTCTTCAAATACCCTGCGGCTCGGGACCTTTTGGATGATCATGGCACGAATACCTCCCGATGGGCGGGAAATGGGGGTATGTACTTACTTGCTCTGCTGCTCTTTAAGCAGGTCGCGGATCTCGGTGAGCAGCAGCTCTTCCTTGGTGGGTTCGGGAGGCGCCGGAGGCGCGGCGGGAGCGGCTTCTTCCTTCTTCTTGAGGCTGGAGACGACCCTGACCATGACAAAGCAGGCGATGGCGATGAGGAGGAAGTCGATGACGGCCTGGATGAAGATACCGTAGGTCAGGGTGACTTCGTTGCCGGAGATGCCGTGCATGGTGGTGGACAGGGTGGTGAAGTCGATACCGCCGGAGATCATGCCGATGAGGGGCATGATGATGTCGGCGACGAGGGAGGAGGTGATCTTGGAGAACGCGCCGCCGACGATAACGCCGATGGCCATGTCAAAGACGTTACCGCGCATGATGAATTTTTTGAATTCCTGCAGCATAACAAAGATTCCTTTCTTTGTTCTAAAATTTATTAAACCCGGAGGCTTAATACGAAGTTGGGGGATGCGTATTGGCGAACGGGTGCATATTGTTTGTTCGTAGCGGGCGCGTAATACACGCCCCTACGATATTGCCAAAAGGCTTCGGATAACGGAAAATCTTTTACTTTTCGATCTTCTCGATGCCGCCCAGGAACGGACGCAAAACCTCCGGCACGGTCACGGAACCGTCGGCGTTCTGGTACTGCTCGACCAGCGCAGGGAGAATACGGGAGGTAGCAAGACCGGAGCCGTTGAGGGTGTGCACCAGGGCGGGCTTGCCGGTGGCGGGGTCACGGTAGCGGGTGTTGGAGCGGCGGGCCTGGTAGTCGTTGGCGTTGGAAACGGAGGAAACTTCCTTATAGATGCCCATGGAGGGAATCCAGACTTCGATGTCGTAGGTGCGGGCCATGGAGGCGGAGCAGTCACCGGCGGCAAGCTTGGACACACGGAAGTGCAGCCCCAGCTTCTCCATCAGGCGGGAAGCCTTGGCGACCAGCTCTTCAAAGGCGGCCTTGGACTGCTCGGGGGTGGTGATCTGCACCATCTCGATCTTGTCGAACTGATGGCCGCGGATCATGCCGCGCTCTTCGGCGCGGGCAGAACCTGCTTCCTTGCGGTAGCAGGGGGTGAAGGCAAAGAGCTTCTTGGGAAGCTCGGCGGCGGGCATGATCTCGCCGCGGTAGAGGTTGACCAGCGCGGTCTCGGCGGTGGGCAGCATGAACAGCTTCTTTTTGCGGTCGTCGGTCTCGTCGTTTTCCAGCCAGTACACCTCATCGGCAAACTTGGGGAACTGACCGGCGCCATAGCCGCACTCGTAGCCCAGCTGGTGGGGCGGCAGGATGAACTCGTAGCCGTCGGCCAGATGCTCGGAGATGAAGAAGTTGAGCAGCGCCCACTCGATGCGGGCACCCATGCCGCGGTAGAGCCAGTAGCCGTTGCCGGAGAGCTT
>JAFQKV010000119.1 GCA_017414715.1 Clostridia bacterium | reverse complement strand
GATTACCGTCGCCGGGGGTACCCTTGACACAAACGGCGTAAGACAGGCAGTAATGCTGTATGGAACAGATGAGTTCAGACTTTACGCAGCAGCACTGGCTGTGGAGCAATTGCTGAACTTCTAATTAACGCAGAGACAAATTCCAATATGTTGAACAAACCAAAACAGATTTCCTTCCTCTTAGAAGGGCGCAATTATACGCACCGTTCCGGTGCATTGCGTTTGTACACGTACACAAGCAAACGAGCATCCGAATGTGGGATGCTCGTTTGTTCGTTACTGGATAAATTGTTCCTTATGAATCCTCTCGTCAGCGTTAGGCTTTTTTCTGAGTTCATAGTACAAAAATGCAACTTAATAAAATGAAGATTTGCGAAGCAAATCAACCATACTTTTTCACTATTCACTATTACCTATTACTTAAAATTCCGTACACGCCAAATTAGTGAAAAGTGAAGAGTGAAAAGGTAAAAAGTAATAATTCCGCACACTCGCGTGTACGGAATTTTTTGGCACCCCCTGCGGGAATCGAACCCACAACTAGCCCTTAGGAGGGGCTTGTTATATCCATTTAACTAAGGAGGCGGATGCCTGCGCATATTATATTGCTTTTTTGTGGCATTGTCAATATTATAGGCGGTTGACATACCGCGCGGCGGCAGGTATACTAAAGAAAATGACGAAAACGAGGTGCAACGTATGACTGCGACCCCGGATCTTTCCCGTAACCCCACGCCTTTAGAGGCGGAGCGCTGGATCGAGGAGCTCTGGCAGGAGACCGAAGACATCACGGTGGAGGCGGAGTTTGCGCCCAACCGGGGGCAGCTCTTCAATATGGGCAGCTTCAACGTCCGCAACTGCGGCTACGTCCGTATGACCACCTCCCGCGGACACACCTTTTACTGCTATTACGACCGGGCTCCGGCGCAGCCGGCTCCCCTCATCGTTCACACCCCGGGCTATAATTCCGAGGTTTCCACCCACCATATGCTCAAGATGGAGGGCTTCAACGTTCTGCACATCGATCCTCTCGGTTATCTGACCCCCGGCGGCCCCGACGAGAGCAAAAAGCGCGACGGCGGCTGGCCGGTGCTGTGGGATACCATGGCAAGCTTCGGACGCGAGGGCTACCGCGAGTGGTTTCTGAACTGCATCGTTGCCGTTCGCTGGGCGCTGGGAAGAGCGGAGAATCATCCCGACCGGGTATCCTTCTTCGGCACGAGCCAGGGCGGCATGGGAAGCCTTGTGCTCGGCTCCATCTTTGCGGGACGTGGCGCACGCTGCGTCTGCGCCGATGTTCCCTATCTGCAGAATCTCGGCATGGGCGGCTATGACCCCGGCTTTGCCGCGCAGGCCGATCCGGATCGCGCCTTCCGTGCCCTGGCGATGTTTGACGGCATGACCCACCGGGAGCGGCTTTCCGCTCTGCCCGTGCTGCTGACCTGCGGCGGAAAGGATGAGGTCTGCCCGCCGGAAACCATTTCCGCGCTGTATGATGCACTCAGCGGAACCAAGTCGCTGACCTATCTTGCGGACACGACCCACGGCTATACGCAGGAATTTGTCTATCTTGCCAAGGCCTGGCTGCGGATGTATGCATGATACGACTTTATTTTTTCTGAAATATGTGGTATAATGTGATCGACAGGATGTTTTTGCCCCCGCCGGGGATAGAAAGGACACCAACATGAAAAAAGAAATCAAGGAATATATCGTCGAGACCGGCGAAGAGATCGTCCGCATTTCCGAGGATGTGCTGGCCACCGTGGCCGGTATCGCCGCCGCAGAGGTGGATGGCGTTGCGGGCCTGAACGGCAATGTTGCCGACAGCCTGCTTTCCCTCGTGGGCAAGAAGAGCCCTGCCGCCGGCGTTCGTGTCTGCGAAGGGGAGAAGGGCCTCGTGCTGGAGGTGAACATCACCCTTGCCTACGGTCACAGCGCGCCCCGTGTTGCCTGCCGTGTGCAGAAGGCTGTGACTTCCGCTGTGGAAGATATGACGGGTATCGTTCCCACGGCCGTCAATGTTGCCGTGGTGGATGTCGCCATGCCTAAAGTCCGGGCGTAAGAAACAGAAAAGAGAAGAAAATTCCGCAGGAGAGCTCCTGCGGAATTTTTTTGCTCATTTCAGCCGCTCGGCGGTGATGGCATCCAGCACCACCTCGCCCCCGTCGGTTACAAGGCGGTAGGCGGGGATGATGGAAAGATCGCCGGAGGCCTCGGGATAAAGCCAGTAAACCAGTTGGATCTCCGTGATTTTCTTAAAGGGGACGGATCCGCTGCAGCTGCTGACATACTGTGCCACGGCGGCGGCCTGGATGCGGGGGCCGGAGTCGAGCTCCGCGCTGACGCTGCCAAGCCGCCAGAAGCCCCGGAGAGAAAGACTGCCGTCGGCCTGCAGACGGACAAGCAGCTCGCCGTTTTCAATGGGAGTATTCGCAAGGGAATCCCGTACGGTGACGGAAAAACCGCCGTCGTCGGCCTTAACCTCTGTGGCGGCAGAGGAGAGATCCAGCGCGCTGCCGAGCAATTCCAGCACCGCGCGGCGGGCGGCGGCGGGGGAAGTGACGGCAAGATCGGGATCCGCAGCGAGATAGGCCTCCAGCTCGCCGTCGGCACCGAGGCGAAGAGATCCGCGCGCGGACGTAAATTCCACGTTGCCGGCACCGGAATCGTGCCGCTCCACCGGGCCGAGAAGCGCGGCGGCTGTGGAAACCTCCCGGTCGAGATCCGGCGAGAGGCGGACGATCTCATAGCTTTCGCTGCGGCCGGAAAGGACACCGCCGGTCACAGTGACACCGCATTGCTGCAGATAGTCTTCGGCGGCAGAGGTAAGCGCGGCAGCAGCGGCACGTTCGGAGACCGAACGGTGAATGAGCACGGCGGCGGCCGCGAAATTGACCAGCAGCAGAAGGATAAGTACAACGTTTTTCAGTCCGGAACGGTTCATCGGCTGTATACCTCCTCCTGTGTGGTGATCCAGACGGGAGTGGCGACACCGTTTTCCAGCCGATAGACCAGCCGCAGCGCTTTTCCGGCGGGTGAACCGGTACAGAAGGCGCCGTAGGCCTGCCGTCCGGTGAGAACGCCGGCGGAAAGCCCGATGTTCTCCGTGGCGGAGATGTGCAGGAATTCCGCATCGACGATGCGGCGGTCGCGGACGGTCACCCGACCGGTGATGAGCTTATTCTCGAGCATCAGGGGGACACCGCCGGCGGCGGCACCGAAGATAAAGGTGTAGCCGTTTTCCTCGGTCACACCGAGAAGGGAATACTGAAAGGCTTTTTCATCTCCGCCGGCCTTCTGCAGCAGCTCTACCGCCCCGGCAAGGGCGATGAGAAGCTCGCTTTTGTCCGTTTCCGTGCAGGGGATTCCCACATCGCTCTGTCCGGCGGAGAAATGAACCGCGCCGTCGGGGGAAAGGGAGAGGGTACCGGCCTCGCTTTTATAGATGCGCAGGCCGGACGTGTCGGTATAACCGGAATCGGTGTAAGGATCCACGGAGAAGGCGGTCAGCAGGCGGGAAAGAAGGTTAAAATCCTGCGGACCAAAGGAGATCTCGCATTTCATCGTGTAGGTGGGGAGGTCTACCTCGTCGGAGAGCAGGGTATCCGCCGGCAGGTGGGTGGTGTAGGGATCACCGAGCTCGGCGGCAAGACGTACGGGAACACCGATGCCGTCGAGGCTGCCGATGGCATCCGAAGGCAGGGCGGTGGCGGCGCTGTGATACTGTCCGTCCCCGTCCCGGAGCAGAAGCTTTGCAGTGTTTTCCGTAGTGTCAGGGGTCAGGATGATGGCGGAAACATCCAGATCGGGTGCGTTCCCGGCACCGAAAGCCGACCAGATGATTTCTGCGGGCAATGCTTCGCGGAAGGTCAGATGTACGCAGCGGGTGGCGAGGGCGATCAGCCAGTCGCTTTCCGCAGCGGGGGCGGTGGCCCCGGCGGTATTCATGGCGCGGGACAGCCCTTCGGAAAGGGCGGAAATGCAGTCGTCTCCGGTCTCGGGCAGGTAAACGGCGCCGAGCCGCTCGGTGCCGTCATAGCTGGTGATGCCGCTGATGCCCAGCCACCGCAGGCTGGGGGCCTCGGTGCGGACGTAGAGATCCCCGGACAGGCGTTCCGGCTGGGTAAACACGGAGAGCATTACCAGAAAAAGGGCGGAAACGGAGAGCAGCATGATGCCGAGGGTCTTGAGAAGATCGGAATAGCGTCTCATACGCCGGCCTCCTCCGCCGCGCGTCCGATGCCGCTGTCTACGGGGAGGGTGACCACAAAGAGGGTGCCCTCGCCCACACGGCTCTCCACGCGGATGCTGCCGTTATGTTTTTCAACGATCTCCCGGGTGATGGCAAGACCGAGGCCGGTGCCGCCGGATTCACGGGAGCGAGCCTTGTCTACGCGGTAGAAGCGGTCAAAGAGGTGGGGGAGATCTTTCTCCGGAATGCCGATGCCGTTGTCACGTACGGAGATCGTGATGCGGTCTTCCTCCCGCCCGGCGATGAGCTGCAGAGAGCCGCCCTCAGGGGTATAGTTGACGGCGTTGGAGAGGAGATTAACGATGACCTGCTCGATGCGCTCCTTGTCGCACCACACCATGGGCAGGGTACCCTGGAGCACCATGGAGAGGGTGTGGTGCTTCTCGCCGGCACGGATTTGCATGGCGGTGTTGATGTTTTCCAGCAGGTTTTCCATGTCCACCCACTCAAAGTGCCAACTCATGCTGCGGTTGTCCATGCGGGAAAGGGTGAGCAGATCCTTGACGATGCGCAGCATCCGGTCGGCCTCGTTCTGCACCACGCCGAGGAAGCGGTGGCGCAGATGGGGGGGCATGTTGTCGTCCCCGTCGAGGGTCTCCGCATAGCCCTTGATATTGGTCAGGGGCGTGCGCAGCTCGTGGGAGACATCGGCGATAAACTTGCGGCGGGCCTCCTCCAGATGCTGCTCTTGGGTGATGTCGTGCACCACGGCGATGGCGCTGAGCTCAAAGCCGCGTCCGCCGCGGGAGAGGATGACCTCCAAAATGCTGTCCCCGCGCTCGAGAGTGGCGGTGCGGTGGGCACCGCCGGGCAGTGCGAGGATGTCGGAAAGGGGGATGCCGCCCTCGCCGAAGAGGGTAGCGTAGTCAGTGTCCGCCTCTTCGGTGATGCCGAGCATCTCCCGGGCGGCGGGGTTGATATGCTGGCAGCGGCCGTCCCGGTCAAAGGAGAGAACACCGTCGGTCATGTGCAGCAGCAGGGAGGAATAGCGGTTTCTCTCCGCGCCGAGGGCCTCCACGGACTGTTCCAGCGCGTGGCTCATCTCGTTGAAGGTCTCCGTCAGACCGCCGATCTCGTCGGAGGCGTACACGGGCAGCTCCTGATCGAATTCGCCCCGGGAGACCCGGCGGGCACCGCGGGTGAGGGCCTCGATGGGGCGGGTAAGGGTCTTGGAGAGGATGACGGAAAGCAGCACGGAGACCGCAAGACCGAAGACCACAGCCTGCACGATGATGGAAAGCAGGATACGGTTGAGTTCGGTGGATTGCTGCTTGTTGTCGCGGACGTAAACGATAAAGCTGTTGCCGCCGCCGGAGACGGGAACGGCAACGTCAAAGCAGGTGTCGGTGATGCGGTTGCCGCTGCCCACCTCCCCGCTGAGAGCAAGGAGGATGTTTTTGGTGAAATCCACGGTCTTTTCCGCGCCGTCGCCGACAGCCTGATATTCACCGCCGGCAAGCACCTTGCCGGTGGTTCCGTCCAGCAGAAAAAAGTCACGGTCACCGTCGGAGCCGATGCCGAGGCGGCCGGAATAGGCGGAAACCGTGTCCCGCAGCTCCTGCAGGCCGCCGGCGGCGCTTTCCCGCAGGGTGGTCACGGTGTCTGCTGTGAAGACGTTATACATCTGCTCGCGAAAGTCTTCCTCATAATAGGCGGCGACGCTGACCAGCAGATATTCACCCACCGCTACCATGACGGCGCAGACCAGCAGGATCATGATGAGCGCAAGCTTCAGGTGAACGCTGCGCCACCAGACCGTGCCGGATTCGGAACGGTTATTTCTCATTGTAGTAGTACCCCGCGCCGCGCCTGGTTTCAATAAAGCGGTGATCGGAATCCGGATCCTCGATCTTTTCCCGCAGACGGGTGATGGCGGTGTCCACCATGCGCATGGTCTCGCCGGGATCGACAAAGCCCCAGACCTTTTCCAGCAGCTCTTCGCGGCTAAAAACGCGGCCGGGATGCTCCATCAGGCACTGCAGAAGCATGAAATCCCGCATGGAAAGCGACAGCTCGTGATCTCCGCGGAGAACGGTATACTTTTCGGGAAGCAATATGAGCCCTGCGGAGGCGGACTTGTCCTCCTCGGGGGTCTTGTGTGCCCTGCGTAGGTTTGCGTTGATGCGCAGGATGAGCTCCTTGAAGGAGAAGGGCTTGGGCACGTAATCGTCTGCCCCGGCCTCAAAGCCGGCGATGCGGTCCTCTTCGGCCTCGCGGGCGGTGAGCATAATGACGGGAACATCGCTTTCCTTTCGCAGGTGCCGCAGGATATCGTAGCCATCCATGCCGGGAAGCATGACGTCCAGCAGAATGAGATCGGCACCGCCGGTGAGGGCAAGACGGAGCCCCGTGGGACCGTCCTCTGCCCGGAGGACCTCAAAGCCCTCGTTATACAGATTATATTCCACGATGTCGGCGATGTTCAGATCGTCCTCCACCAGAAGGATCTTGGTTTTTTCGCTCATAGCTTCTCCTCCAGACATGCTGTGATCGTGTCGGCGGCCTCGCGCAGGGCGATAATGAGACGCTCGCCGCGCTCGCCGAATTCCTGCTCGATAAGTTCCGGGGACATGGCAGGCGCATCGGGACGGATGGATTTTTCGGCCTCAATGGAGAGGCGGACCAGTTCCTGCTCTGCCCGTGCCTGCCAGATCTCCAGAGCGGTGTGCAGATATCTGCGGTTGATGCCGAAGAGATCTTTGCCGCGGCTGCCGCGCCCGGCGGTGAGATGGATGAGGGAAAGCACCTGCACCAGCTCCGCCGTGAGATGGGTGTGCACGGCGGGCTCCAGCCCCCGTACGTCCAGCTTTTCCAGCAGGTCGTAGACCATACCCACAGATTCCTGCATGTGTGCCTTGTCCGCGCGGCGGTGGGCGGCGGCGCGGCGTGAGGGATCGGTCTCCGTGACGGCGGCCGAATCGGCTCCCGCACCGAGGAAGGTGCCGGTCATGTCGGAGGTGCGCCCCAGCAGCCAGTCGGCGGAAACGCCGTAATAATCCGCGGCGTTGAGCAAAAACTCCATACCAGGCTCACGCAGCCCCTTTTCATAGTGGGAGAGAAGCGCCTGGGAAACGCCCAGCGCGGCGGCGGCCTCCCGCTGGTTGACCTTTTTCAGTTTTCGTAAGTACGCGAGGTTGCGGTGAAAACAGGGTAACATGGCAGGAGCCTCCGTTGCATACGTGTAATTATACTATGTGTATATTTATTATAAAAGATTCTCCGCATTTTGTAAAGCGAATATTCAAAGTGTAAAACTTTTTTCGGCAGGGTAAAAAAAGGTTGCTCTGCGGGGATGAAAGTGGTACAATGTAAAAAGAATCCAAAAATCTTTTACAGAGTGGAGTACAAACATCATGGAAAAGCTGAATGTTATCATTGAAGCCTCTGCCCGTCACATCCACCTCTCCGAGGCGGATCTTGCCGTTCTCTTCGGTGAAGGTGCCAAGCTGACCCCCAAGCGTGAGCTCTCCCAGCCCGGCCAGTACCTCTCCGAGGAGCGCGTCTCCATCGTCGGCCCCAAGGGCACCATTTCCAACCTCGGCGTGCTCGGTCCCACCCGCCCCGCCACCCAGGTTGAGGTCTCCTTCACCGATGCCCGTGCCCTCGGTATCGTTCCTCCCATCCGTGAGAGCGGCGATGTTGCCGGCACCCCCGGCTGCAAGGTCGTCGGCCCCTGCGGTGAGGTCGAGATCAAGGAAGGCGTTATGGTTGCCAAGCGCCACATCCACATCACCCCCGAGGATGCCGAGAAGTATGGCCTGAAGGACAAGCAGATCGTCTCCGTCAAGGTTGGCGGTGACCGCGGCATCACCTTCGGTGAGACCGTTGTCCGCGTTTCTCCCAAGTTCCGTACCCGCATGCACGTTGACTTTGATGAGTCCAACGCTGCTGCTCTCGCCGGCGAGATGACCGGTGAGGTTATTGCCGAGTAATTAAAAAACTGACACAAAAAAGGAGGAAAAAGCCGCGGCTTTTCCTCCTTTTTGCTCATTTTGGAGGTGTGATCTCATGCAGTTTCCCGATCTGTCCTGTGAGCGCTGGCAGGATGCGGAGACAAATCCCGTCATCGGCTATTTTCACGGGGAAAAGGCCCGCTACGCCATCGGTGATCCGCAGGTGCTGATACCCGGCGAGTTCGACGGCCGCTGGCACATGTTCTACCATGGCTTTTTTGACGATTATATTCCCTATCTGTACCACGTTGTCTCCGATGACGGCATCAAGTGGGAATTCGTCAGGCGCTGGCAGATCAACGTTGGCCCGGTCTATCTCTTCCGGGACGGCGACCGCTTCATTCTCTATTCCTCCGAGGTGCTCTACCGCGATATTGCGGCGGCGGGGCTGCCGAAGGAATACGCCGGCGGCGTAGGCTATACCATCTGCGCCCGTGTATCTGAAGATCTCGAAAACTGGAGCGATCCCCATACCGTGCTGACGGTGGATCTTCCCTGGGAGGCGGTGGGGCCGGAGGCCTGCGTGCGCAATCCCTGCGTCATCCGCCTGCCCGACGGCCGCTACCGCATGTATTATTCCGCCGGCTCGGTAAAGCTTCCGATTTGCGGTTACCCGGAACCGGCGTATATCGGCGTGGCGGAATCGAAATATCCTCTCGGCGGCTTTATCAAGAATCCGACCCCCATCCTCATGCCCGATTCCACCATACCCTACCGCAACTTCGGCTGCGGCGGCTTCAAGGTCTACGGCTGGGAGGATAAATACCTCGCCCTCTACAACCCCATCTATATGGATAAAGAAGGAAAACCCCGTTCCTGCATCGCCGCCATGGTCTCCCACGACGGTCTTACCTGGCACGAGGCACCCTATAACCCCATTATCCTTCCCGAAACCGCACCCTGGAAAAAGGCGCTGGTCTATCAGCTGGATAGCGTCATGTGCGGGGATGAGCTGCGGATCTACTACAACGCCCGTGACGAGTGGCTGGATGGCATTGAGCGCATCGGCCTGTCGGTGCTGAAGGATCCCGGCATCCGCATCCGCAAGCTTGTGTAAAAAACAGAGAAAAATCCCGACAGGAATCCACCTGCCGGGATTTTTTTAGTTATAGAGATAGTTTTTACCAAAGAGAAGATCGTACTGCAGAAGCTCCATCTTTCCGAGAGCATCCTTCACGGCGGCGGGCTTTTTGCCGCTGGGGGTACCGGCGGCATCCAGCACGGTGTTGGAATAATGGCCGCGGAAGATATCCATCTGCTGGCGCAGATACTCAAAATAGATGGGTCGGTCAAGACCGTAGAGCTCGGTGAGCATGGGGGTGAGCTGGTAGGCCGAAAGGTTTTCCACCTTGCCCTGCAGGCCGAGGTAGTTGTCCCAGATGTAGAAGGGGACGGAGTAGGCGCGGCGGACGTTTTCGTGGTCCTCGTACAGGGTGCCCCAGTCGAAGAGACCGGCGGGAACGAAGGCCTCGTTGACGGTGCCCGTCTTGCCCCAGTGATCACCGAAGAAGAGGATGATGGTGGGCTCCTCCACCGTCTGGAAGTAATCCAGCAGCAGCTGCATGGCCCGGTCGGTGTTGCGAAGACCGGTGACGTAGCTCTCAAAGGCGATCTGCAGCTCCTCGGAGAGAGGCTCGGTGGAGGTGATCTTTACCCGTTCCTCGTCGGTGTAATCCTCCAGATGGTAGGCCTGATGGTTTGCAATGGTGATGGCGTGGATGAAAAGGGGATCGTCGCTTTCCTTCTGCTGAGCCTCAAAGGTATCAATGATCTGCTCCATGACGGCATCGTCCGTCACGTAGTTGCATTTGCGGCAGCGGGGCGCATACTGGAAGCAGTTGTCCTTGGACAGGAAGGTGTCGATGCCCATATTCGGGTAGGCGACGTTACGGTTCCAGTAGGCGGCACCGTAGGGATGGATAGCCACCGTTTCATATCCGAAAGTTTCCTTCAGGTAGGAGGGCCAGGCATCCACGGGATCGTTGACGTACTGCTGATAGGGGGTGCTTCCCGGGGGCAGGAAGGAGGTGGACATGCCGGTGAGGGCCATGTACTCGGTGATGGAGGTGCCGCCGCCGAAGATGCTGGTCAGAAGATAGCCGGAAACGGCGTTTTCCTCCAGCCAGTCGGAGGTTGCGGTGATATTCTCGGAATAGGTGAAGTTCTTGAGCTGATCGGCATCGCCGAAGGCCTCCAGCATGACGAAGATGATGTTCGGAGTGACCTCCTGTTCGCCGTCGATGTATTCGAGGGTACCGTCCGCCTCTGCCTTGTCAAGAATTTCATCCCGGAGCTTGTCGATGGCCTCCTCGCTGTAGCCCGCAGGCTTATCCACCATGATATAACGGCAGTTGATGCAGAGCATATTGAGCACGCCGTAATTCTGATAGTCGCGGGTCTGGTTCCAGGAGTTGACCTCGAAGCCCCAGGCCTTGCGCCAGGTAACGTTGATGTAGAAGGAGCCGAAGAAGGCGATGATGACGGCGAGTATGGCACCGGCAGAGATCAGCCGGTGCATCCACCTTGCCCGAAGCACGGGCAGGACGCGCTTTTTCTCCCTGCCCCAGCCGCGATTGAGCAGGAATGCGGCCAGCGCGATGAGAATGACACCGCCGAAGGCGATGAAGATATGGGGGGTAAATTTAAGGCCTGCGCTGCCGGCAAATTCCGCCGCGGCACCGATAAGAATGAAGTCCCAGGGGAGCAGCGGCTCATTGCGGGCAACGAACTTGAAATAGTTTGCGGCGGAAAGACCGCAATAGACAAGACCGGGCAAAAGCACCGCAAGACCGGTGGAATTGAACAGGGTATAGAGAAACAGGGACAGCATGAACAGGAAGAAAACCGCAGCAAGATAGGCGGTGATATAGGTCAGCGCCCACTTTCCGGCAGAAAGGAAGCTGTGCACCGTCATCTTGAAGGTCCATACATCCACGGTGGAATCGGCCCGGGAGATCCACTCGGCAAGGAGCGCAATGGCCGCGCAGGAGAGGAAAATGTAGAGAATATTCCAGTACCAGGGACGCGGATGCAGAACAAATGCCATGCCGGCCTTCAGCTTTCCGCGGAAAGTGGCCTTTTCTTTCAGCGCAGGCTGTTGTTTATGCTTCTTTTTCTTAGCCATGAGGGTTGCCTCCTTACTTGCGGCGGTGGATACATATTGAGAAAGCGGAAAACACGGCGGTTGCCGTGTTCCCGAAATATTCCGATTCTATTATAAAACGGAACGGATGTGTTTTGGATGAAAAAACTGTAAACAAATGCGTTCCCGGGGATTACTTTTCCCAGGCGGGAAGCTTTGCAAAGATCTCCTCGCAGGGGGTGATGCCGAAGCTGTCCCGCAGGAGGCTTGCCGCGACACCGGCGATAGGCTCCAGCCGCGGGCGCACGAAGCGCAGGCCGGGGTAGAGGGCGCAGGTCTCGTGCGCGAAGGTGTCCAGCATATCGGGACCGCAGTGCCAGGTGCCGCCGCTGACGGTGAGGATGCCGTGTGGGTCGGCTCCTTCGGTCTCCACGACCACGCGGACCTGATCGCGCAGATCCCGGGCGGCACGGCGCAGCACTTCCTTTGCCACTTCGTCCCCCGCCTTGGCGGCGCGGGCGGCGATGCGGGTCAGGCGGGAGATGCGCAGACGGCTCTCGGAGGAAAGAGAAATGCACTTGCCGGCGATGGCCCAGAGGGTCTTCTGAACGCCTTCCTCCCGGGTGATCTCCCATTCGTCCATGAGCATCTCCGTCATGACGGTGGCAGGACCGAGCCCCACCAGGTGATGCTTGACAGCATGAAAGGTGTTGAGACCGACGTTATAGCCGCTGCCCTCGTCGCCGAGATAGCTGCCAAGACCGCCGTAATGGAAGGTTTTGCCGCCCTGCAGCGCCACGGCAAAGGAACCGGTGCCGCTATGGGCCACAAAGCCCTCCTCCACGCCGGCGGAGGCCAGCAGATTGACGGAAAACTCGCCGTAGGACTGAAAGGTGCGGCAGGCAGGGAAAAGCTCGTGCACGGTGGGTTCGACCAGCTTGTAATCCAGCATGAGGACACCGCCCCAGGCGACGACCGTCGCAGGATCGACATTCGATTCCTCCCGCAGCTGCAGCAGCAGCGCACGGATCTTTGCGGCAATGTCCGCAGAGGATTCAAAGCTGGAGTTTCCCGTTCCGCCGGTGACGGAGGCGCGGACGGTACCGTCCAGAGCACAGAGTAAGAAGGCGCACTTGGTGCCGCCGCAGTCACAGGCAATGATATGATCCATGGGAAGAGCCTCCCGTTATTTCATAAAGTAGATGTTGTCTTTATACTGGGAGAGGATGACGCGGTTGTGCTCGTCGCCGCCGTCAAGGTTGGCGCTCATAAAGACGGGGGGCACCACGCCGTCGGCAAGCAGCATTTCGATAACACCGCAGACCATGGCGTTGAGCAGCGCCGCACCGGTGACGGTGGAGAGGGGGCCGCTCTTCTCGGGGAATCCGTCGAAGGCAACGGCGGCATCTCCGGAGGGGGCGTAGTTGTCGATGACCAGGTCGGCGCACTCAAAGAGGCGCTTGCCGGAGCTGTGACGGGAGGTGACACCCTCGGAGTAGGCAACGCTGGTCACGCAGATAACGTAGGCTCCGGCCTTTTTGGCCTCCAGCGCCATTTCCACGGGTACGGCGTTGCGTCCGGAGACGGAATGGATGATGATAACGTCACCCTCGCCGAGATCGACCTTGGAAAGGGCGGCACGGCCCACACCCTCCACGCGCTCCATGGCGGAGGTGACGGTGATGGGGCGGGTATCCAGCATCAGGCCGGGCACGAAGATCGGATTGATGACGGCAAGACCGCCGGTGCGGTAGAAAAGCTCCTCGGCAAGGATGCCGGCATGGGAGCAGCCGGTGACGAAGACGTTGTGCTTTGCCTTGATGGCATCCGCCACCTTGCGGGAGGCGAGGGAGAGCTTTTCCTCCTGCTCATCGAAGGCGCGGCGCATGGCCTCCTCGGCCCGGACGATATATTCGCGGCTCTTGGACATGGCTCAATACCCGAGCTCGTCGTAGCGCTTGTAGGCTTCCTGCAGCTGCTCGGGACCGCCGACGGAGCTGACGGAGCGGTAAACGGTGGGCTTGATGCCGCGGGCGTTGAGCTCCTCGATGGTGGCGGCGATATACGCCCAGCCCACGAAGGCGGCGGAGATGCCGGACATGGGCAGGATGCGCTCATCGCAGCCCTCGTAGGTCACGGCGGCGTCACCGTCGATGACGCAGTTGTCCATGTAAACGTCGGCATACTTATAGAGCTTGAGGCTTTCGTCGTGCTCACCGATGCGGTCATTGGTGGCCTTGTTGGTGAGAACGATGAGCTTGATGCCGAGGCGCTTTGCGGTGCGGGCAACGGAGATGGTGACACGGCCGCTGCCGGACACGGAGTTGTAGAAGAGTACGTCGCCGGCCTTCATGCAGTTCTGCACCATGATGGCCTCAATGCACTTGTCCTCAAAGTCCTCGGTATACTGCTTCAGATCGGTGGCATCGGCGCGGCACTTGGGAGGATTGGAGCCGAAGCCAAAGCGCATATTGGGAAGATCAAAGGTCATCTTGCGCACGAAGGCAGGACCGCCGGCGCGGTGCAGCAGCTCCTGAGAGAGCAGATGACCGCGGTCATAGATATAGAAGATGCCGCCGTTTGCAATGGACTCGGCGGTGAGGGCAGCGGCGCGCTGGATGGCATCACCCTGGGTGGACTGGACCTTGTCGACCTGAGAGCGGACAATGTCAAAAAATTCATTCATCAGAGACATGGCAGGATTTCCTTTCTGCATGCAAAACTTTTCATTGCTGCGCCGGTTTTTCTCCCGGGAGGCAGCCTCGCATAGAGTATACTTCCTTTTGTAAAAACAGTCAAGAATAAAATGCAAAGAAACTTGCACAATACCGGGCTAAGGTGTATAATAAACTGCCCGCGTATATGGAAAAAACAAAAATTCCGGGGCGATGCGCTCCGATTTTCGGAAATGGACGGACATATGCTCAGAAGATTGCTTTTCGGGCTGCTTGCGGCGGCCCTTCTTTTCGCAGCGGCGGGCTGCACTCCGGCGGAAACGCCGGTCTCCCCCGAGCCCACGCCGGCGGCGACACCGACTCCGAAGCCGACCCCAACGCCCATCGTTATCCCCGAAAGCCCCAAGCCCGAGGTGCTGCCGGCGGAGCCACCCTCCCTTTCCCAGCAGAAGGGCTATCAGCTGCTGCCTCACAGCGCCTGGGATAAGATCGTGGAGACCTGCCTGATCCTGAACCCTCTGGCCCACCCCACAAAGGGCTCGAAGCTGGTCTACGATCTGCCGGGCTACGACTATGATATCACCCTGGAGGAGGTGCTGGAGCGGGGTGAGAGCGGCGGTTTCTGCTGTGCGGGCTACATAACGTGGCTTTTTTACAATATACTGAAGAATGATGTCTATGCCGATGCCGTCAACGGCCTGCAGGCACCGAGCGCTCTGTATAAGAGCGTGCGCTTTTACTGCAAGCAGAACTCCGGTCCCCTGCGCAAGGTGGATCTTGCGGATGCGCAGCTCGGCGATCTCGTGGTCTTCGGCGGTGTTTCCTCCGATCACCAGCACGTGGGCATGTACGCCGGACGGGATTCCGCCGGTAACGTGCTCATCTGGCACTGCGGACAGGACGGCGTGGGCCGTATGCGGGCAGACCGGGTGCGCACCAACGGCATTTACAACTACGTCGCCCAGATATATTCCTATTTTGAGCCCCCGGCAGATCTCAATGCCGTAGTCTGGAAGGGTGACAGAAAGATCTCCGGGGAGCATTTCACCGTCACCGGTCCCTGGGGCTATGAGGGAGAGGTAACCTCCTCCTCCGGCGGAAAGCTGAAGCTTGCCGGCGCGGATCTCGGCCGCTATACCCTGACCGATGACAGGGGAAATGCCTACACCGTGGACGTGGTGGAAGGCGGAACCAATGCCATCATCGTGCTGAAATAACGATCGTTTTGATCAGAAAGAAGATATACAGACCGAAATGAAAACTTTTCGGCGCATCCTGCGGTGCACACTCATTTTGTTTGCGGCGGTGCTTCTCTGCCTTGTGTGGAGGCCGGTACTGCCCGTGCCGGGCCCCGGAACGCTGCTTGAATTCGTCTCCGTCAGCCCGACGCCGACCCCTCTGCCGACGCCGACCCCTCTGCCGACACCAACACCCACCCCGACGCCGACACCTCTGCCCACCCCGACACCCTGTCCCGCCATCTGGCAGAAGGACGGCGTGGGTCCGGAGAAGCCGATGGTGGCCCTCACCTTTGATGACGGGCCCTACGTCCCCGTGACGGAGCGCATTCTCGCGGCCCTCGAGGCGGTCAACGGCCGTGCAACCTTCTTTGTTGTGGGCAACCGTGTGGGCAGCCGCACGGAAATCGTCCGCCGTGAGGCTGCGCTCGGCTGTCAGGTGGCGAGCCACTCCTGGTCCCACGCGCAGCTGACCTCTCTTTCAAACGAGAGCATTGTAAAGGACATGCAGAAGACGGATGCCGCCATTCTTGCCGCGGCCGGAAAAGCAAATACCGTCGTGCGCCTGCCCTACGGACTGAAGAACAACCGTGTGGTGGCCGCGGTGGGCAAGCCCGTTATCTCCTGGAACCGCGACCCCGAGGACTGGAAGACACGGGATGCTGACGTGATCATCAAAAGCATCCAGGAATCGGCGGCAGATGGGGATATTATCCTCATGCATGATCTCTATGATACCACGGCCGAGGCCTGCGAAATCCTGATCCCCTGGTTTGTGGAAAAGGGCTGGCAGCTGGTCACCGTGGAGGAGCTTGCCGCCGCCCGAGGCGTGACCCTGGAGGCAGGCAAGGTCTATCGAAGCTTTCCGAAATAAATATGAGAACCCCGGCCTGCGAAAAAGCTCGCAGGCCGGGGTTTTGCTGCAGTTATACCCCCGCAAGGATATGTGCGGTGCGAAGGGCGGTATCCCGGATGCCGTCGTTGACGGCGTAGGCGTGGGCCTCGCAGGCCGTCTCCGGCCGGTCGGAAAGCCCATCGGCGCGAAGGACGGCGATGAGCTCCGCGCAAACCGATTCGATGAGCGCCTGCCGCGCTTCGCTCTCTGCGCCGCAAAGCAGTTCCTCCAGCGGCTCGGAAAGGGATGCGAGGCGGGGAAGACCGCGCAGGGAGCGGAAAGCCCATTTATAATAGGGCATATATCTTTGCTCCAGAAGATGGGCGGCATGCAGCGTGCTTTTGGCAAACTCCGCCGCGGCAAGGGCGGCGGCACCCGCATCCTTCCGCGCAGCGCAGCGGGGATGGTTGTACTGTCCAGCCTGCCCCATGAGCAGAAGCTCTCCCGCAAGCTTCTTGCGGCGCACATCCTCCGGCAGCCGGGAAAAGGCGGTGCGGAGGGCGGAAAAGGCACCGTCTCCGTCGTGCCAGAGCTCGCCTGCGGTGAGCTCAAGAAGGCTCTGCTCGGGCAGATGAAGCCACTGCGGCAGACGGATGACACCGTCGGGGGTGCCGGTGGTGCGCAGAAGCAGCTCCTCCCGGCGGATGACTCCGTGGCGGCTGCCGCCCACGGGGGAAAGGGGGCTGCGAACAAAGCCGAGAAACTCCCGGGGCAGCTTTGCATAGGCCCGGGAAAGGGCAAATTCCGTGCGGCGGTCGATAATATCTTCGCCGGGGAGAAAAATGCAGAAGCCCGGCTCAAAATCGTGATCCTGCGAGATGTCGTCATCGTAGCCGAGGCACTCTGAGCCGGGGCCGAGAAGCCCCACGGCCACGTGGGGAAGCACCTCCGCAAACTGCGCCGAAAGCATCGGCGCGCCGAACTCCGCATAATAGCGGCGGCAAAGCTCAAGTCCCTTCATGCCCGGCGGATCTCCTCTGCCCGGCGGGCAATTTCTTCGGCAAAGAAAAACCGTCCGTAATAGTCAAAGACCGGAGCGCATTTTTCGCAGACGAAGGCATAATTTGCATCCCGCACCGGGGCGGCCTCCAGATGGGCCTCCGCCCGGTCGAGCAAAAGGCCGATCTCCTCCGCGGCGGTCTCCGGCCCCAGCTCCGCCTCGGCGGCGCTGGCAAGATTCAGGCAGGTGACGGCGGCCTCCGGCGCATCCTCGGGACGGCGCTCCGTCAGCACGAGGGCACGGGCATACAGCTCGCGGGCTTCGGCATAGGCACCGGCATCCACCAGGGCAAGGGCCATATTGTTGTAAAGCCCGGCAAGCCGCACGTCCTCCGGCGAAAGCTCGGCCTCATAGACGGACGTTACCTCGCGGAAGAGGGCAATTGCATCATCGGTCTGCCCGAAGGCCTTGAAGACGGTGGCGGCGTTGAGCATGACCGTGGCGGCACCCACCTGATGGGCGATGCCAAGTCTGCGGACGAGGGCTATGCCCCTTTCGGCGGCGGCAAGGGCATCCTCCCGGCGGCCGCATTTGCGATAGATGCCCATGAGCTCGCTTTCCACCAGCAGCTCCGCTGCGGTATCCCTTGCGGCGCGAGCCTCCGCCGCCCAGTAGCAAAGATGGCGCTCGGCGGCTGCGTAGTCGTTTTTGGCAAGATGTTCGTCCAATCGGGCGAGGATGCGTTCGCGTGCGATCATGGCGGGTCTCCTTGTAGAAATGGATCGTTTCTGAAAACAGTTTAACATAAATCCGTCCCGCCGTATATCCCCTTACGGGAGAAAATTGCAAAATTTCATTGCTGCGGGGTTTGCTTTTTCTTCCCGAGGGTGTATAATGGTGAAAAATACTGGCGGAGGTACAAATATGAACGACCCCAAACTGCGTGAAAAATTCGGCGCCGGCAAAATGAGCGACGATATGCACAGCTACGACGTTTTTCCCAAGGTGTTTATCGAGAACGAGCCTGCCCGCGTGACCATCAAGCCTCTCGGCTGGCACGCCGCCTTCGAGCAGGGCCATGAGTATACCGTCTTTGTGCAGCCCCGCAATGACCGGGACTATGCCACTATCTCCAACACCCGGGAGGAGAGCCTCATCACCACCCTGAAGCTGACACCCGATGCCGACGGCTGCATCCGTTTTGATTTCACCTTCACTGGCGAGCAACCGTGGTATATCATCTTTGATGAGATCATCGGCAAAAAGCAGCCCAAGATCCGCCTCTCGGTCTACAGCCTCCATGCGGACATGAAGGGCCGCTATCCCTTCCGGGGCGATCTGCATCTGCATTCCAACCGCTCCGACGGACGGGAGGATCCCGCCATCGTCGCCGCAAACTTCCGCAAGGGCGGCTACGACTTCCTCGCCATCACCGACCATCACAGGTACTACGGCTCTCTGGAGGCCATCGAGGCCTTTAAGGATGTCAAAATCGATCTGAATCTCTGCCCCGGTGAGGAGTGCCACCTGCCGGACAGCCGCGTGCACATCGTCAACTTCGGCGGCCTGTGGAGCGTGGCAAGCCAGGTGGAATCCTGCTTAAACAACGTGGAGTTCGGCACCGACGCTTCCGTCCGCTCCTTCACCGGTGAGACCCGTCCCATCATGACGGATGACGAGTTCCGCGCCGAGGTCATGAAGCTTGCCGACGAGCTGGACATCCCCGAGGGTGTTGACCGCTTCACCTATGCCGCCTGCATCTGGGAGTTCCGCAAGATCCGTGAGGCGGACGGCCTGGCCATCTTCTGCCATCCTTACTGGATCCAGGGCGGTGCGCTCAACGTGCCCGAGAACCTTACCGATGCCCTCTTTGCATCCGGCGAGTTCGATGCCTTTGAGCTGCTGGGCGGCGAGACCTATCTGGAGCAGAACGAGTATCAGGTATACAAATACATGCAGGCCCGCGCCCGCGGTCTCGACTTCCCCGTCGTGGGTGTCTCCGACGGCCATTCCACCATCAACAATCCCGGCTGGAACGTGGGTGCCACGGTGGTCTTCGCGCCGGAGAACGAGCGCAAGAGCCTCATCGAGTCCATCAAGGACAAGTACACCGTCTGCATCGACAACATCAGCCGTGAGCCGCGCCTTGCGGGCGACTTCCGCTTCGTGCAGTTTGGCCGCTTCCTGCTGGAGTACTACTTCCCCCTGCATGATGAGCTCTGCTTTGAGGAAGGCCGCCTGATGAAGGACTACCGCTGCGGTGATGAGAAGGCCGGCGAGCTGCTCAACCTTCTCCACGGCCGTGTGGAAGCCCTGCAGAAGAAATATTTCGCATACTGATATTTTCACGACCGAAAACGGGACGGAAGCGCTGGCTTCCGTCCCGCTTTTATTGACGGGGAAAGCCGGGTATGCTATACTGATATCCTGTAGGATTATGATTTTTTCGGGAGGTGCGAAAACCCCATGCACGAACTGCTGCGATATCCCTTTGACGGGGCGGAGATCCTGCGGCGGCGCCGCCGCATCCGGCGGGAGCTGCGGGAGGACGGATGCGTCCGCACCCCCCGGCGCATCGCTATCCTCGGCGGCTCCACCACCCACGATCTTAAGGAGATTCTGGAGCTTTTTTTGCTGGACGAGGGCATCGACCCCGAGTTTTACGAAAGTGATTTCGGCGCATGGTGGGAGGATGCCGTGTTCGGTGCCGCGCTGGAGGAGTTCTGCCCGGAGCTGGCGGTCATCCACACCGGCGTGCGGAACATTTCCGCATACCCGGCACCTGCTGCCGATGCGACGGAGGCTGAGGCAGTCATCTCGGCGGAGTTTGCCCGCTTTACCGCTGCCTGGGAGGCGCTTGCCCGCCGGTTTGACTGCCCCATTGTGCAGAATAATTTTGAAAAGCCGCCCCTGCGCATCTACGGAAACCGCGATGCCTGGGATCTTCACGGCCGCACCTATATGACGGCGGAGCTTAACCGCCGCATGGGAGAGTATGCGAGAGCCCACCGCGGCTTTTATATCAATGATATCGACACCCTTTCCGCCGATATCGGTCTTGGCCGCTGGCATGACGGCAAGGCGTGGCACCTCTACAAATACAGCCCCGCACCGGAGGCGGTGCCGGAGCTTGCCTATAATCTTTCCCGCATCATTCTCTCCGTCTGGGGCAAGGCAAAGAAGGCGCTGGCGCTGGATCTGGATAACACCCTGTGGGGCGGTGTTGTGGGAGACGACGGCGTGGAAGGCATCGAGATTGGCCACGAGACCCCCGGCGGACAGGTCTATTCGGAATTTCAGGCCTGGCTCTCGGAAATGCGATCCCGGGGCGTGCTGCTCTCGGTCATTTCGAAAAATGACGAGGAAAACGCCCTTGCGGGCTTAAATCATCCCGAAGGTACTCTCCGTCCGGTGGATTTTGCCGCGGTTTTTGCCAACTGGGCCCCCAAGGACCGCAATTTTGCCGCCCTTGCCAAGGAGCTGAACATCCTGCCGGAGAGCATCGTCTTCTGCGATGACAACCCGGCGGAGCGAAAGATCGTTTCCGATTCCTTCCCGGAGGCGGCGGTGCCGCCCTTTGATGCACCGGAGAAATATGCCCGTATCCTCGATCGGGGCGGCTATTTCGAGCCGGCGACCCTGTCGGCGGACGATCTCGCCCGGGCGGATATGTACCGGCAGAACGCCGAGCGCGCAAAGCTGGAGACTTCCTTTGCCGATTACCGCGAATATCTGAAAAGTCTCCGTATGCATGCGGAGATCAAGGGCTTTTCCCCTCTCTACATTGCCCGCATCGCCCAGCTGACCAACAAATCCAATCAGTTTAACCTTACAACCCTGCGCTGTGCCGAAACGGATATCGCCCGGATGGCGGAAAGCGGGGACTTCATCACCCTTTACGGTAAGCTCTCCGACCGCTTTGGGGACAACGGCGTGGTTGCCGTCACCGCGGCGGAGCGGGAGGGAAGCACCTTCCACATCCGCCTGTGGCTGATGAGCTGCCGCGTGCTGAAGCGGGATATGGAATACGCCATGCTGGATGCCCTCGCCGCAAAGGCGGCGGCGGCCGGGGCGGAGACCCTGCGGGGCTATTATCTGCCCACCGCAAAGAACGGCATGGTACGGGACCTGTATGAAAAATTCGGCTTCTCCCTCCGGGAGGAGACGGAGGCGGGCACCGTCTGGGAGCTTTCTCTTTCGGATTATGTGCCGAAATGCGATATTATTGAAGTGGAGCGTGACTGAATATGGACAGAAACGAAGTGTACGAGCGGCTCAACGCCGTCTTCCGCGAGGTCTTTGACGATGAGAACCTCACCGTGCAGGATGCCACCACCGCCGCCGATGTGGAGGACTGGGATTCTCTTTCCCACATCACCCTCATCGCCGCCGTGGAGGATGAGTTCGACATCTCTTTTGATATGAAGACGGTGGTGGGGCTCAAGTGCGTCGGCGACATGGTGGATGCCATCCTGCGGGAGCTGTAAGACCGTGAGCTTTACCACCTTCCGGTTTCTTTGCTTCTTTGCGGCGGTGCTTGCGGCGCATTTTGCGCTGCCCCGCCGTGCACGGCCGTGGATGCTTCTCTGCGCAAGCCTTGTGTTTTATGCCGCGGCGGGTTTGCCGGGGCTGCTCTGGCTTGCCGGGCTATCCCTGGCGGGCTTTCTTGCTGCCCGGAGCATCTCCCGGCAGCAGGCGGCGGGAAAAAGCGGGCGGCTGCCTCTTGTGCTTGGCGTCGGGCTGCATCTCGGGCTGCTGTTTTTGCTGAAATATTTCAATTTCTTTGCCGGAGGCCTGCTGGGCGCGGGCGCACCGGTCCTTTCCCTTGCCGTTCCGGCGGGGTTGTCCTTCTTTGTATTCATGGCCGTGGGCTATCTCACGGACGTGTACCGCGGCATCTGCCCGGCGGAGGAAAACTACGGGCGGTATCTTGGCTGGCTGTGCTTTTTCCCCCACATTCTGCAGGGCCCCATCGACCGGTATGCGGACACTGCGTCCGCCCTCTTTGCGGGTAACGTCTTTGAGGAGCGTCGCTTCCTGCGGGGGCTTTGGCGAATTCTCTGGGGCTTTTTCCAGAAGCTCGTCATCGCCGACCGGTTGGGCATCCTCGTGGCCGGTGTCTGGGCAGAGCCGGAGAGCTTTGCTGGCTGGCGAGTGGCGGCGGCGGTGGTGTGTTATGCTCTGCAGATCTACGCGGATTTTGCAGGCTATACGGATATTGCCCTCGGTGCCGCCGAAATTTTCGGAATCCGCCTTGCGGAAAACTTTGACACCCCCTATTTTTCCCGCTCCGTGCCGGAATTCTGGCGCCGCTGGCATATGACCCTCGGCGCGTGGTTCAAGGATTATCTCTTCTTCCCCCTGCAGCGCAGCCGGCTTTTCCGTAAGTTCGGGAAAGCCATCAAAGCCCGCTTTAGCAAGACCGCGGCAAAAAATCTGCCTGCGGCGCTGGCCCTTGCCGCCGTATGGCTCTTTACCGGCCTCTGGCACGGCGCGCGGCTGACCTATGTGGCCTGGGGCATCTATTACGGGGTGCTCATTATCCTTTCCATGTTCTGCGAGCCGCTGATGGCGCGGCTGCGCCCAAAAAAGGAGAACGCTTTGTGGGATGCCTTCCGCACGGTGCGCACCTTTGCGCTGGTCTGCCTCGGCTACGTGCTTTTCCGCTCCGCCACCCTTGCGGAGGCGGGAGTCATCCTTTCCCGCATCCTTACCGCCCCCTTTGCTGCCGGCAATGGCTTCTCGGCGGCGGGGCTTGTGCGGACGGACTTGTATATCCTCGTGCCCGCCCTCCTGCTGCGGCTGGCGGTCAGCCTCTGTCACGCAAAGGGTATCGATCTTCGGGAGAAGGTCATGGCAAGAGCTCTGCCCCTGCGGTGGGGCATTGCGCTGGTGCTGCTCTTTTCCGTCATCATCTTCGGCGTTTACGGGCCGGGATATGATGCCGCCTCCTTTATCTATTTTGAGTTTTAGGAGGGCGGAATGATGAAAAAGACAAGGTTTTTACTGCGTATCGCCGCATTTTTCCTGCTCTTCTGTCTGCTGCTGTACGGGGCGGACCGGCTGCTGGTGGATCGCTCCGCCGCGCCCCGCACGGAGAGCTTCTATGCCGAGCCGGAGGATAGCATCGACGTGCTGCTCATCGGCTCCAGCCGCATCATGTGCGGTGTCTATCCGCTGCTTCTGTGGGAGAAGTACGGCATTGCCGCCTTTGACTGCGCGGGCTCTGCGCAGGTCATCGCCCAGAGCTATTTTCAACTCAAGGATGCCCTCAATTACCAGTCTCCCCGCCTGGTCGTCGTGGATGTTTCCACCGTGGCAAACGGAAACGTCTATACCGGAGTGGAGAGCTTCGTGCACACCCAGCTGGACCATATGCGCTCTCCGCTGGTGCGCCTCTCCGCCATTTTCACGCTGGTCCCGAAGAAGGACCGGGTGGAATATCTCTTCCCCATCGTGAAATACCACACCCGCTGGAGTGAGGTGCGGGCGGAGGATTTCGATCAGCCTGCGGATATCTGCCGCGGCGCGGTGGTCTATACCGGCTTCTCCGAAAAGGAGGAGGTCCTGCCGCCGGAGCTTATTGCGCGCTCGGTGGCGGGTGAGCTGCACGATATCCCGGAGCTGTACCTGCGCAAGACCGTAGAGCTGTGCAGAAAACACGGGGCGGAGGTGCTCTTTGTCAACCTCCCCTGTGTACGCGATGCAGAGTTCCAGCGTGCCTACAACGCGGTGGATGCACTGGCAGAGGAGCTTGGGGTGCCCTATATCAACTACCTCTATGAGGATAGCCTCGGGCTGGATTACGAGAGGGAAATGTTTGACACCGCCCACCTCAATTCCGCCGGTGCGGAGAAGCTGACGGCGGCGCTGGGCGCCTACATCCGCGAAAACTACGATATCCCCGACCGGAGGGGGGATGCCGCATATGCCCGATGGCATGCGGATCTTGCCGACTTCCGGCAGAAGTATTATTAAAAGGGAGAACAGAACCTATGGAATACAGAGAACTTGGCCGCACCGGCCTGCGCATTTCCCGCATCGGCTTTGGCGGCATTCCCATCCAGCGTGTGGAGGAGGCGGACTGCGCCCCTCTCTTTGACGCGCTGGAGAGCGCCGGCATCAACTATATCGACACCGCCCGGGGCTATACCGTCAGCGAGGCGCGCATCGGCGCGGCGCTGCAGGGACGGCGGGAGAAGTTTATCCTTGCCACCAAGAGCATGGCCCGCACGGCAGAGGCCATGGCGGCGGACGTGGAGGAGAGCCTGCGCTGCCTCCGCACCGATCATATCGACCTCTATCAGATCCACAATCCGAACCTCGCCCAGCTGGAGGAGGTCTGCGCTCCCGGCGGTGCGCTGGAGGCCCTTCTTGCGGCAAAGGCGGCAGGAAAGATCGGTCACATCGGTGTTACCCTCCATTCGGTCGAGGCCTTCCGGGCGGCGCTGGACAAGGGCTGCTTTGAGACGGTCATGTTTCCCTACAATATCGTGGAGCGGCAGGGGGCTGCCCTCATCGACGAGTGCCGCGAGAAGGGTGTCGGCTTTATCTGCATGAAGCCTCTCGCCGGCGGCGCCATCGAGAAGGGAAGCCTTGCCCTGCGCTTTATCCTGCAGAACGACAGCGTGGACTGTATCATCCCCGGCATGGCGACGGAAAAAGAGGTGGCGGAGAACGCCGCCGTGACAGGCGAACCCCTTACCGGAGCGGAGCAGGAGGAGATCGCCCGCATCGTCGGGGAGCTCGGCACCCGCTTCTGCCGCCGCTGCGGCTACTGCGCCCCCTGCTCTGCCGGCATCAACATCCCCGGTGCCTTCCTCTTCCACGGTTATCTCACCCGTTACGGGCTGGAGGACTGGGCCCGCTCCCGCTATGCGGCCATGGGGACCACCGCCTCGGCCTGCGTGGACTGCGGCGCGTGTGAGAGCCGCTGCCCCTACAACTTACCCATCCGTGAAATGCTGCGGGAATGCGCCGCCGCCTTTGGAAAATGAGCGGTATTTTCGCTTGTCCCGTCTGCGGTGAGGGACTTTCCTGCGAGGAAAAGCGCTGGGTCTGTCCCCGCGGCCACAGCTTTGACCGGGCGGCGGAGGGCTACGTCCATCTGCTGACCCCGGCGCAGATGCGCTCCAAGACCCCCGGCGATCCGCCGGAGATGGTGCGCGCCCGGCGGGATTTTCTTGCCTCCGGGAATTACGATTTTCTTGCCGATGCGCTGACGCGGCTGCTTATGGAACACCTGCCGGATCCGGCGGTGCTTTTTGATGCGGGCTGCGGCGAGGGCCATTATACCCGGCGCATCGTTGAGACCCTTGCGGCGGCAGGCCGAGAGGTGATGCCTGCAGGTGTGGATATCGCCAAGACCGCCGTGCGCATGGCGGCAAAAAAAGTGCCGTCGGGACAGTTTGCTGTAGCAAGCCTTTACCATCTGCCGGTGGCGGATGGGTCCGTCGATGCCGTGCTCAACATTTTTTCCCCTCTCTGCGAGGGTGAGCTTTCCCGCATCCTTTGCCCCGGCGGACGGATGTATTACGTGGTGCCGGCGGCACGGCATCTCTTTGAAATGAAGGAGATCCTTTACCCGGAGCCCTATGAAAACGGGGAAAAGGACGTGCAATACGCCGGATTCCGGCTTGTCGGCACGGAGTGCGTTTCCCGGCGGATGGAGCTTTCGGCACAAACCCTTGGAAATCTCTTTGCCATGACGCCCTATTTCTGGCGTTCCCCCCGGGAAGGGGCGGAGGCGCTGCAGAAAAAGGAGGCGCTTGCCGTCACGGCGGCCTTCCGCATCTGCATCTACGAAAAAGCATAAGAAGACCCCGGCATCCCTCAAACGGATGCCGGGGTTGTGCTTTATCGCAGGGAATGGAGGGTCGGCTCGTGGCGGCGAAAGGTGGCGATGCGGTCAAGGCCCTGGGAGAGAGCAAGCTCGGCACTCTCCCGCAGGCCCGCGCCCACGTCCTCGGGCTTGTGGGCATCGCTGCCTAAGGTGAGGATCTCGCCGCCCTGCTCCCGGAAGAGACGGAGGATGTAATCCTGTTGGGTGTATATGGGGGATCCGCCCCGCAGCACCTTGGTGTTGATCTCGATGCCCTTGCCGCGCTCCCGCAAAAGCGTAAAGAGCGCGCGCAGCTCCTCCTCGTGGGGACAGAGATCCACATCGAACTTCCGGCGCATATACCGCAGGGGATAGTCCACGTGACCGATGACATCGTAGGTGCCGGTCTCGGCAAGTTCGTAAAGCTCCCGGACGTAGCGGGCAAGCATGTCCCGGCATACCTCGGCGGAGGGGTATTTGATGAGGGAGAAATCCACCTCACCGCGGATGTTGTGCAGGCTTCCGATGATAAAATCGTAATCCTCGCCGTCGAGCACCAGCTCCGCCTTTTCGGGCACCTGCGTGGCCTGGCCGATCTCCACGCCGAAGGGGAGCGCGATGCGGTCGCCAAGGGCCTCCCGGGCCTCGAGCAGCTCCGCGCGGCAGGTCTCCCTGTCATAGGTGAAGCCGATGTTGTTGTCAATGCTCATATAAAAGCCGTTGCACTCGCAGTGCTCGGTGATGCACAGCTCGGAAAGCCCGGCATCGGCAGCGGCCTTCGCCATGGAAATATAGTCCGCATGGGCAAACCCGTCGGGGGAGAGGTGGGTATGGTTATGATAATCGGCAAGAAACATGGTGGGAATCGCTCCTGATCTGTCAGCTTTGTCTTTCATTATACCCGCACGGCGGCAAAAATGCAATGGATTCCGGCGCATACGGGGCGGAAGTTCCGCATATGCATGGTACAAAAAAAGGAGATGATTGCCAATGACGGAACTTTTTTTGGAAAAGACGGAATTTGATTGCTGCTTTCCGGGAACGGCGGTCTGCGTGCCGCTGGAGAACACGGTGGAATGCATCGTACCCGATGCACTGCCCGACGTACTGGAGATTCTGCGCTGTGTCTGCACGGTGACGGAGTGCACAAAAAGTGCCGACGGTGACCGTGTGCGCGTAAATGCATCGGTGGAGGCTTGTGTGCTTTACCGCTCCGAGGAGGGAACGCGGGAGGTGCTGCGGCTCTCCGTTCCGATGCAGGCGCAGGCAGAGGGGTGTGCCGACGGCCGGTATACCGCCGAGATCTGTCTGCGGCGGACGGAGTGCACCGCACCCAATTCCCGTAAGGTTTCGGTGCGCATTTTCGGTGAGCTTTGCGTGCGCCCCATCCTGCAGGAAAAGGTGGCGCTTCCGGTGGTGGTGCCCGGTACGGAAGGCCTGGAGTTTGATGTCCGCGAGGTGTCCGGTGCCTGTATCCGGGATATCGTCCAGCGGGAGTTTTCCTTTGCCGAGGAGCTTGAGCTCCCAGCCTCGGCACCGGAGGCTGCGGCAGTGCTCGGCATTTCTGCGGCGGCCCGGGATGTGGACTGCCGTATCATCCCCGGAAAGGCGGTGGTCAAGGCGGTTATCGATTACCGCCTGTGGTACCTTGCCGACGATGGGGTACGGGATGCCCTCTTTTCCATGCCCTTTTCCCAGATCCTGGAGTTTCCCGCCATCGGGGAGGGGGACACTGCCCGGATTTCGGTGAGCGTGGCTGCCCTTTCCCTGCGGGAGGAGGAGGCCGGGCGCATCTGGTCCGTGACCGTTTCGGGCAGCGTGTGTGCAGCGGTTTTCGGAACCTGTTCCGCGGCGGTCATTGCCGATGCCTACAGCACCCGTGATGCGGTGACTGCGGAGCGGGGGACCCGCTGCCTTTGGAGAGCCGGGGAGAATGCTGTGCGGGAGCACGAGTTCCGCGAGGTGCTGGAGTGCGGCGGCCGGGTGATCTCCGCGGCGGCAGAGCCTCTCGGTATCCTGCGGGGAGACGGCAAGCTTACGGCGGAGATATCCGTCATTCTTCTCACGGACGGCGGTGAGGGCACCGTTCCGGTCACGCACCGCGTTTCAGCGGAATTTCCGATGGAAGGAGAGCTTCTCTTCCCGGAAGTCACCGTGACGGAGGTCACCTTTGTGCCCGCCTCCACCGGTGCGGAGGTGCGTGGACGCATTCGCCTTCATGGGACGGAGCTGTGCGCGGAGCAGGTGCCCGTAGTGGAAAAGCTCTGCTCGGAAGGGCCGCGCACCGAAGCACATATTCCCTCTGTAACCCTGCGGAGGGTGGCGGCCGGTGAGCGATACTTTGACATCTGCCGTACCTATTCCGCGCCTCTGAGTGAGCTCTTTGCCGCAAACGGACTGGAGCCCACCGACCGGGTGGAGGAAGCCCGGATGCTCATCATCCCGAGAAAATAAGGCAGCAAAGGCGCGGTGCTTATGTTAAGCACCGCGCCTTTTCAAAGGAAAAGCAGGTGCAATCCGGCAGGATATGTGGTATAATCAGTAAAAACGATCTGCGAGGAGCACCAGCCATGGATATGACGGAAATGAAACGGGAATTTGAACTGCGCCGCGCCGCAGGCCGCGAGGTTCTGCGCAGCGTGAGCTTTTCGGGGGATCTGTACGCCACGGCGGCGGTGCTCTGCCTGCAGGAGGGCGTGCGCACGGAAGCGGCGGAGGCCCAACTGAAATTTACCGCCGAGTGGTTTGAGCATCCTCACCCCAACGGCCGCAACCACCGCGGTGAGGCGGATTTTGCCGCCATCGGCATGGTGCCCATCCTCTGCGACGGCTATGACCGCCTTTCCGAGGACTGCCGTGCCGCACTGGACCGATTTTTTCTTGAGCGGGATTACCGCAGTATGCACGGCTCGGAAAACCACGCCATTATGGCGCGAGTGGCCCGTCTGCTTGCGGCGGAATTCTATACCGACCGGCAGTTTGTGCAGTACGGGAAATCCGCAGAGGAGATCCGTGCCGAGGATGAAGCATACATCGACGAATTTCTCATGTACCGTGCCGGCCGTGCCTGGGGCGAGTTTGACTCCCTCGGCTACGGTGCCGAGGATCTGAGCATCTTGAACACTCTCTTTACCTACACGAAGAATGATCGCCTGCGCAAAAAGGCGGGCATGATGCTGGATATGGTCCTGCTGGACATGATCGTGGACTCAAAGGAGGGCATCTACGGCGGTGCCCACGGCCGCAGCTATCCCGAGGCGGTGCTTGATTCCACCTTCTCCAGCATAGTCACCCACGGCAAGGCCCATTTCTACCACAGCACCATGTACGGCTATTATTGCTATTATTTCGGCGCGGAGGGCGGAAGACCCGCCCCCGTTATGACCCATGCCTCCGCCCTGACCTCCCCCTACTATCCCTCGGAGATGGTCTGCCGGGTGGCAAAGTGCCGCAAGCTCCCCTATGAAAACCGGGAGCGCAAGCATCTGCACGTCATGACCGCCTGGGATAACGGCATCAACCGCCGGGAACTTGCGCTGGTGGAGGGGCTGTCCATCGATAAATATATCTATGTCTGCGAGGATTATATGCTGGGCAGCATCACCCATCAGGATGCCTATCCCAAGGGACTGATCTGTGCCTGGTACGCCCACCACCAGCAGCACGAGTGGGAGCTGACCCTCCCCGGCGACGGACGCGCCAAGATCTTTACCCACCATCCCGGTGACCCCGGAGAGTATAAGATCCACAACAGGTGGACGGGAGACAGCTTCTGCAACTGCGGCACCCATTTCTGTACCCGGGATACCGCGATCAGCATGTATAACATCAAAGGCGAGAAGGAATTTCCCTATATCAATGCCGACGTGCCGCTGGAGTTCTTCCGTGAGCGCCGCGAGGCGGGGAATTTCCTCTTCCTGCGGCACGGAAAGATCTTTATCATGCTCTGGTTTGCAAACGGTTATCACTATGTTACCGAGGGCGAGACGGCAGGCTATGAGCTCCTGAGCGACGGACGGCAGCATGCCGTCGTCTGCCACGTGGCGAAGACTTCGGCGTTCGGTGACAGCATCGATACCTTTGCCGCCGCCATGCAGGCCGAAGCCCCCCGCTTTGATGCGGAGACCATGACGGTGGAGTTCCGCGACATCCGTATGGATTATGAAAACCGCTGGGTAAAGGGCGAGAAGCAGGTATTTCCCTATAAAAACCTGTATGAAAGCCCCTGGCTTTGGTCGGAATACGGCAGCGGGGTCCTGCACATCTCCGACGGTGAGCGGGAAGAGATCATGGATTTCAATTTCTGAAACTGAAAAAAGAAGAACGGCAGAGGATACGTCCTCTGCCGTTTTGCTCGTTTTTCAACGCAGCTTTTTGAAGAAATCCTTCAGGATATCCTCACATTCCCGCTCAAGGATGCCGGAAATGACCTCCGGGCGGTGGGTAAACTGGCCGCGCATCAGATCCTCCACGCTGCCGCAGGCCCCGGCACGGGGGTCCCATGCGCCGAAGACGACGGTGGAAATGCGGGCGTTGAGGATGGCACCGGCGCACATGGGACAGGGCTCCAGCGTCACAAACAGGCGGCAGCCCGGCAGCCGCCATTCCCCGAGGGTGCGGCAGGCCTCGGCGATGGCCTCGATCTCCGCATGACCAAGGGCGGTTCTGTCCGTTTCCCGTCGGTTGCGGCCGCGGCCGACGATGACACCGTCCTTCTCGATAACGCAGCCGACGGGGATCTCCCCGGCTGCCTCGGCCTGCCGCGCGAGGGCGAGGGCCTCCTGCATGAAGCGGGTCATCATTTTTTATAGAGAAGCCGGGCGAGATAGGCCTCGCGCCGGGCTTTTTCCGCCCGCCGGGCGAGAATACGGCCCACAAGCTCAGCCGCGCTGCCCAGCAAAAGTCCCACCGCAAGGGAAACGAAAAGCCGAATGAGCCCGTAAGAGCCGAGGGTATCCTTCTCAAAGGCAAGGGCAAGCAAAAAAAGACCGATGAATGCTCCGGCGCAGTAACCGATGAGGGTCAGTGGGTAGTTCCTGGCAAGATAGACGGCGGAAAGACCGCCGATAACGGCAAAAAGAATGATAAAGGTAAGGATCTGCGCATGCCACTCGCCGAGCAGGAGCGTCGTGAAAAGAATGAGCAGACCCGCCGAAACGGCGGCGAAACCAAGACCGCAGAGAAGGGCGGTTCGGCGGGAAAGGGGCTTCATGGGGGTACCTCCTTGGGAGAAATAAAGGGGATGAATTTGTGAAAAAGGGACGCGGAAGAGACAAAAAATGCACAGATGAAGAAATCGGTAGCCAGGCGGGACACAGCGTAATAGTATGGGGTGAGCGGCTCCTCAAAGGGGGCCGAAATGAAGAAGGAGGTCACTACTATGGCATGCTGCAATTTCTTCGACGGTGACAACTGCTGCTGGTGGATCGTCATCGCGGCTCTGGTCCTGCTGCTCATCAGCGGCTGCGGCTGTGGCGGCTGCGGCAATGGCAGCTCCTGCGGTTGCGTCAATCGCTGACCGGCAAAAGAGGACGGCGGGGAAGCTCCCTTTTCGGGGCGGCTCCGCCGCCCTTTTTCGTTTATCGCTTCTTTTTTTCCAGTGCAGCAAGGCGCAGAGCCTTTGCCTCGGCATCAAAGCTTTCGCCCCGGGGGCGGTACTGCCCGCCGGCGAGCTTTTCCACCAGCTCCTCCAGAAGCTCGGGATTGCGGACGAGCAGAGGGCCAAGCATGTAGGTGGCATAGATGTTGTTCTTGAAAACGCCCTCATAGATGGCAGCGGGTTTGTCGCCCATGCCGCGTACCGTCTGGAAGAGGGGACGCTCGCTGGCGGCATCAGTCTCCAGCACACGGTCATAGCAGCCAAGGTAGAGGGTGCGGCCGAGACCCGGTCGGGTGGCAATGATCTCGCCGGTGAAGCGGTTGACCTCCCGGTGGGATTCGGCAAGCAGGCGTGCGCCGTGGACGACTGTGCCGTCCCGCAGGGTGAGATCTCCGCCGAGAAGGCAGCGGGCGCTGCCCGTCAGAAGGAAGATGCGCCCGGCATCCATCGCAGCACGCAGAGCTTCGGTGCGGGGGGCCATATCCGCCATGGCCGGCAGAAGCCCGGAAAGGGGCGCGTTGCCGGCATAGATGAGGTCATATTCCCGGAAAGGCATGGCGTCACCGACGCTGGCGGAGGTCACCTCACAGCGCAGACCGAGAGCATGCAGCCGGTGACGGAGGGCAAAAATGTTGCCTTTATCACCGGATAGTCCCATATGTTCGGGATAAAGAAGCAGAATGCGGATGCTCATGGACGGCCTCCTTTCTGCAGCAGGCGAAGGATGCGCTCCGCGGCGACGGGGCCGGTAAGAATGTAGAGGGTACCCCGGGTGGCACCGAGCATGGCAGAGAGCTGGCTGTCATCGTGGCAGACGAGAATATTTTCCCGCTTGTAGCCGGTGTAGTGCAGGCGAGCGGCGGTGTCAAGCCTTCCGTCACCGGCACAGACCACCGTTTCCGCCGTTTTGAAGAGAAACTCAAAGGATGTATCGTACAGCCAGGAGATGTCCGCGCTCATGGGCAGAGGTGCGGCCTCGGTATAGAGAAGCACGGTCTTGGTCTCCGGTCGGGCGGCAACGTATTCCAGCCCGCGGTCAAAGGAGATGGGGTTGCCGCTGCGGCACAGCAGGAAGACGATCCGTCGTCCGTCAAGCTGTGTTTCGGAATAGAACCTCGCATTGAGCCGGTAATCGGCGCAGAGCTCCGCGGCTTTTTCCACGGGGATGCCAAGCGCCTCGCAGACCAGCGCCGTGGCGGCGGTGAGATTGAGATAGTGATGGGCGGCGGCAAGATCGGTGCAGAAGGGAACGCCGTTGACCGCAAAGGCGGGGCTTGTGCTCTCCCCGGCCGTCAGCAGATAATCCGCCGGGGGTGTCCGCGTTCCGCAGGCGGTGCAGCAGTATTCGCCGAGATGGTGATGGAAAACCCGGGAATAGGACAGCTTTCCGCCGCAGTGAGGACAGCTCGTGCGGGGACCCACCAGATTCATGGAGGGACGTGCATTCGCACCCGGTGCGGCACCGTAGCGGATCCGGGGGAGCTCCGGCAGGATATCCGTCATACCGGGGTCGAGGGCGTTGAGAATGAGACGGGTTTCGGGGCCTGCGGCGCGTTCAATAAGACTTTTGATGGCGGAACTGCGGCAGGATGCGGGGCCGTGGTGGGGGAAAAGACCGGTCACCAGCAGAATTTCAGGCTTTCCAAGGGAGAGGACGGCATCGGAGATACGGCCGTCGGCCTCCAGGACCAGCCAATCGCAGGAAATACGGCCCTTGTAATCGGCGGCGGAGACGAGCGCGGCGGCGGTGCCTGTGCGAAGACCGCGGTCCTCGCAGTTGGAGACCACCCGAAGACCGGCGGCACGGAGCATGTGCACCGCGGCTGCAGCAACGGTGCTCTTGCCCACAGAACCGGTGACCATGAGGATCTTACCCTCTACGGTGAGACGGGAATAAAAATCGGGGCAGAGGGCCAGCGCAAGGGCACCGGCGGAGCGGCCGGAGTGTCGGCGGCGCAGAAAGCGGACGATTTTTCCGAGAAAAAGTGCGAGACGCAGCATGGGCGGCGCACCTCCTTTCAGGATTTATCGGCTGTTATGAAGAACCCCGCCGATCTTTTCGACAAGGGTATCGGAGGGCTGGAAAAGCACGAGAAAGGCTTGTCCGTCCCGGTAAAAGCGGAGAAACCACGTTTTATCCTCCCGGAAGAAGGAAAAACGGTAGTCAAGCTGTTTCTCGCCGGAGGCTTTTTTTGCCCCGTCGGGCGGCAGGAGCGCAAACTCGGTCACGGTGCGGAGGGGGATCTCCTCCAGCACCGGCAGGCGGGAGCTGTCCTGCAAAAGCAGGGTCAGCACGCCGTCCTCCAGCGCGTAGGTATAGCTGCGCAGGGCGTAGCGGACGATATAGTACACCGCGATGCCGCAGACTGCAAGGCAGAGCAGCTGCAGCGGAGCGGCAAAATGAAGGTCGACGGTGAACCAAAGCACGGAAAAGCACACCAGACAGACGGCACCCGCCGCGAGCAGGACGGCCTTTTTCTGCCGGGGATTTTCACGGGTCTCTTTGTACATGGCGGACCCCTTTCTTCAGACGGTACCGCGCACGCCCTCAAGGGTGCGCATCTTTTTGCGCCAGAGAAGCAGGAAGCAGAGCAGGTGAACTGCGCCTGTGACCGCCCAGGTGAAGGGATAGGACCAGAACAGGCAGTCCAGGGTGGGCTGCAGACGGAAAACGGTGTAGATCCAGACGATGCGCAACCCGCAGGCGCCGCACAGGGAAACGATCATCGGCCGCAGAGAACTGCCAAGGCCGCGCTGCAAGCCCATGAACACATCCATGATGCCGCAGAGGAAATAGGTGGAACAGAGGATGCGCATCCGGATCATACCGGCGGCGGTAGCTTCCGCATTGGTGTCGTAGATGGAGAGAAGCTCCGGGCCGAAGATCGTGAGAACAATGCCGAGCACCACACCGACCACTGTAGTGGTCACCACGCACTGCCACGCCACACGGCCGATGCGGCGGTACATGCCTGCGCCGGCGTGCTGGCCGGCAAAGGTGACGGCGGCATGGTGCAGGGCGTTCATGGCCATGTAGATAAAGTCGCTGATGTTTGCGGCGGCGGTGTTGCCGGCCATGACATTTGAGCCGAAGGAGTTGACAGAGGACTGGATGAGAACGTTGGAAACGGCAAAGAGGGAGGACTGGATGCCTGCGGGAAGACCGACCTTCACAATGGAGAGGAGCCGGCGGGGGTAGATGTGCAGGCGGCGGAACTGCAGACGGGTGGTATCATGGCTGCGCATGAGGACGATGACCACCAACGCAGCAGAAAGAGCCTGGGAAACGATGGTCGCAAGGGCAACGCCCGCGACGCTCATATGAAAGACAATAACAAAGAGAAGATTCAGGCCGACATTCACAAGGCCGGAGGCGGCCAGAATGTAAAGGGGAAGCCGGGTGTTGCCCCGGGCGCGCAGGATGGAGGCACCGAAGTTGTAGACCATGCAGAAAGGTGCACCGGCAAAAATGATGCGCAGATATGTGGTCGCAAGGTCGAGCACCTTGTTGTCCATGGCGGCAAGAATGGGGCGGGAAAACAGGATGCCGAGGCTGCCGATGACGACACCGCCGATGACGGCCAGCAGCATGCTGGTGTGCACCGTCTCGTGGACGGCACGGTCATCCCTCGCACCGATGCCCTGGGCAACGATAACGCTGGCACCTACGGAGAAGCCGATGAAGAGATTGATAAAGAGGTTGGTCAGCGAACCGGTGGAACCTACGGCGGCAAGCGCATCGTTTCCCGCAAAGCGGCCCACCACCACGGTGTCTGCGGCGGAGTAGAGCAGCTGCAGAATGTTGGAAAGCATCAAAGGGAAGGAAAAAAGAAGAATTTTGACCCAAAGTTTGCCGGTCAGCAGATCGGCGCTTTTGCTTTTGATCATTTCACAGTCCCTCCCGCATAAAAACATTTCCAAAAACCATATAAAACATAAGACTATTATACACCCGTGAAGGAGAGAAAGTCAATGTGCGCAAAAAGGGTCGAAAGATCCGGATTGCGCGGCGGACAAAGGTGTGATAGAATATAAAGAAGAATATTACCGGAAAGGCCGGAATGCCATGTACGAATTTATAACCAGCGAGACCCTCGCGGAATACGAGACCTTCATCGAAGCCCATCAGAACGGGCATTTTATGCAGTCGCACCTCTGGGCGGGCTGCAAGACCGCCTGGGAGTGGGCGGGCATTGCCGTGCGGAATGGAGAGGGAGCCATCGTCGGTGCCCTTTCGGTGCTCATCCGCCGGGTGCCGGGGCTGCCCTTCAGTCTGCTTTACGGCGGACGCGGCCCCGTCTGTGACCGCACCGACAGGGAGGTGCTCGCGGAGCTTGCGGCAGGTGCCCGGACGTTGGCAAAAAAGCACGGGGGATATCTTCTGAAGATCGATCCCGACGTGCTGTCCTCCTCGGAGGAGGAAATCGCCGCCCTCAACGCGGCGGGCTTCCGTTTGCGGGACTCCGGCAAGAACTTCGAGGGAATTCAGCCCCGCTATGTTTTCCGCCTTCATCTGAACGGACGGACGGAGGAGGAGATCTTTGCCGCCTTTGAGCAGAAGACCCGCTATAACGTTCGTCTTTCCGGCCGCAAGGGCGTGGAGGTGCGCCTGTGCGGCGAGGAGATGGTGGAGAGCTTTGCTGCCATCATGCGGGAGACGGGGGAACGGGACGGCTTTATCGTTCGCAACGCCGACTATTTCCGCCGCATGCTGCAGGAGCTTGGGGAGCATGCCCGGCTCTATATGGCCTTCTATGAGGACAAGCCCGTGGCGGGCACCCTCGCCATCGGCTACGGCAACAAGGTCTGGTATCTCTACGGTGCGTCCTCCAACACCTACCGCAACGTCATGCCCAACTATGCCCTCCAGTGGGAGATGATCCGCTGGGCGGTGGAGCGCGGCGCCGACATTTACGATTTTCGCGGGGTTTCCGGCGATCTGTCGGAGGACAACCCCCTCTACGGACTGTACCGATTCAAGAAGGGCTTTAACGGCGATTTTACGGAGTTTGCCGGTGAATTTGATCTCGCGTTCCGTCCCTTCCTTGCCTGGGGTCTTGAAAAAGGCCAGCATCTGTGGCGGCGGGCAAGAGCCATCCTGAGGGGTGTGGCAAAATGAGACCGGAACTGATCCTGAGTGCAGCTGCGCTGCGGGAGAACTGGAATATCATCCGGGAAAAGGCCGGAGAGGCCGCCGTCTGGTGTATGCTCAAAGGCGATGCCTACGGTATGGGCCTTACGGATGCGGCGAGAATTCTTGCCGGAGCCGGAGCGGACCGCTTTGCCGTCACCGAGGCGGAGGAGGTCACCGCTCTGCGGGAGGCGGGGATCGCAGGGCGTATCCTTCTGGTCCGCAACACTGCACTTGCGGAGGAATATGCCGAGGCCCTTCGCGGGAATGCGGAGGTAAGTATCGGCTCACCGGAGGCGCTGAAGGCCGCGGCGGAGGCGGCGGGGGAAATGCGCTGCGATGCCCGTATCCACATTGAGTTTGATCTCGGCATGGGACGTGGCGGCTTTGCGCCCGGGAGGGCCGGAGAGATTCCGGCGCTTCTGGCGGAGCATCCCGAGCTTCATGTCGCAGGCGTTTTCGGCCATCCGAGCCGTGCCTTTGGAAAAGAAAAATACACCCGTCGGGCGGCAGAACGCCTTGCGGCCGCGGCGGAGTGCCTGCGGGCGGCAGGGATCGATCCCGGCGAGGTGCATTTTGCCGATTCCGTGGCGCTTTTCCGCTTCCCGGAGACCCGGTTTGATGCCGTCCGTGTGGGCTCTGCCCTGACGGGAGGGCTGCTTGCGGGAAGCCGCGCGGGACTGCGGCGCGTAGCCCGGGCGGAATGTGCCGTTGCGGCGCTGCATACCCTGCAGCCCGGCGACCTTGCCGGATACGGTGCATCCTTCCGCGCAAAGCGGGAGATGACCGTCGCGGTGCTGCCCATGGGCTATGCCGACGGGGCCTTCGTCAACCGCGGAAAGGACCTTCGCCGCCCAAAGGACGCACTGCACGGCCTGCTGTCCATCCTGCGGGATATGCTGCGGAAAAAGGAACTGTACGTTACCTTCGGCGGAAGGCCCTGCCGTGTTATCGGATATGTTGGCATGAAGCATCTGCTCTTTGACGTTACGGGCATTCCCTGTACCCCGGCAGACCGGGCGGCGGTGCCAGTAGATCTGCTCCTTGCCGGCAAAATGCTGCCCCGTCGGTGGGAAGAGCAATAAAGGGTCGGCACTTCTCACAGAAAATACTTGAAAAATCCGCTCATTTATCATATACTATAAACAAGGATATGCCGTCTCTCCGATTCGCCGCGTCCGGGAGAGGCAACGGCAGGGCCGCGGACGCGCGGCAGATGGGAGATCTCACTATGAAAATGGTAATGGCCATCATCAACCGGGACGATGCCTCCGTGGTTGTTCAGCAGCTGACCAAATCCGGCTATCAGGTGACCAAGCTCGCCACCACCGGCGGTTTTTTGCGCACCGGCAACACCACTATCCTTATCGGTGTGGATGACGAGAAGGTGCAGCATGTGATCAGCATCATCACCAAGCACTCCAACTCCCGCAAGCAGCTTATGCCCGCTGCGGATATGGGTACCGGCGTTTATGCCAACATGTCCATCGAGGTCATGGTTGGCGGTGCCGCCATCTTTGTGCTGAATGTCGAGCACTTCGAAAAGGTCTGATATTTTTCCCCTGTACGGTAACCGGCGCCTTGCCAGATACATCCGCTCCGGCGGTGACGGCCAGGCGGTGGTGCTCTGCGGCCCGGAGGGATCGGGGCGGCATACCGCCGCCCGCAGTCTCGCCGCGGCCGCTGTATGCATGTCGCCGGAAAAACCCTGCGGGAATTGTGCCGCCTGCCGGAAGGCTGCCGCCGGGGAGCATCAGGACATTCGCCTGATCTCCGTGCCGGAGGACAAAACCGCCATCCCCGTGGAGCTTATCCGCGAGGTGCGGGCCGAGGCGTATATCCGGCCGGGTGAGGCGGAAAATAAGGTATATATCATCGAGTCGGCGGAAACTCTGAAGGAGTATGCGCAGAACGCGCTGCTCAAGGTGTTGGAGGAGCCGCCGGCCCATGCGCGTTTTGTGCTTATCACCGAGCAGGAGGATGCCCTGCTGCCCACGGTGCTGTCCCGCTGCCGCGTCTTCCGTATGGAGCCCCTTTCGGCAGAAGAAGGTGAGGCGGCCCTGGCAGCGCTCCGTCCGGCCGCGGCACCTGAGGCCCGGGCTGCGGCACTCGCCGCGGCGGAGGGATATGTGGGTCCCGCCCTGCGCCTTCTTGCGGATGACCGCCGCAGGGAAGTGGCTGCTGCGCTGGATCTTGCGCGGGGGATGGCAAACCGCTCGGAACACGAAATGGCCCTTGCTGCTTTCCTGCCGGACAAGACCTCCCGGGAGCAGTATGGGACGCTTCTTGATACACTTACCGAGATCATTGCAGCAGCGGTGGAGATCAAATGCGGCCGCCGGCCTGCCGCTCCCGCCGAGGAGGCGGAGCGCATGGCGGAAAGTATGTCTCTCGGGCTGCTTCTGCGCCTGCGGGATACTGTGGAAAAGGCAAGAAGTGAGGCAAATTTCAACATTCGTCCCCAGACGGCGGCTGTGGCCCTGTGCGCTGCCCTTGCGGGGGAGCTTTCCATGTAGTTTTTGACCCGCCCGGACAAGGCATCCGGGCAGAAAGGCAGATATAGATTCGTGACGGAAGTTGTAGGTGTCCGGTTCAGACAGTCCGGAAAGGTATATTATTTTGATCCCGGCGAGATCCGTGCGGAGATTGGCGACAAGCTCATCGTCGAGACCGCCCGGGGCATCGAAATGGGAGAGACTGCCCAACGCAACCACAAGGTGGCTGACGAAGGGCTGGAGCTGCCCCTCAAGCGGGTGCTCCGCAAGGCAACGACGGAGGATCTTGCCGCCGTGGAGGCAAACCGTAAAAAAGAACGCGAGGCGATGGACATCTTCTGCAAGAAGATCGCCAGCCATAAGCTGGATATGGAGCCGGTGGACGTTGCCTACTCCTTTGACTCCAGCAAGATCGTCTTTTATTTCATCTCTGAGGGACGCGTGGATTTTCGTGAGCTGGTCAAGGATCTTGCGGGCATCTTCCGCACCCGCATCGAGCTTCGCCAGATCGGCGTGCGAGATGAGGCCAAGATGCTCGGCGGCCTCGGCATCTGCGGCAGACCCTTCTGCTGTGCCTCTTTCCTGGAGGAGTTTGCGCCCGTTTCCATCAAAATGGCCAAGGAACAGGGTGTTTCATTGAATCCTGTCAAGATCAGCGGCACCTGCGGCCGCCTGATGTGCTGCCTGAAGTACGAACAGGCGGCCTATGAGGATCTGACCCGGAACTCTCCCGCATCCGGAGCGCTTGTTGATACCCCTGAGGGGCGCGGCACCGTGACGGAAGCACTGCTGCTCAAGCGACAGGTGCGGGTACGGCTGGAAGGGGAGGAGCAGAAAGAGCAGATTTTCTCCATTGATGATGTCCGCCTGCTTCGCCGCGGACGCGGCGGGGCAAAGCCTGAGCCCCGGAAGGAGTCCGAAGGGGAGCCGGAAGAATAAAGAGGCATGTGTTCGGTGCCGCTGCGGGAGATCCCGCGGCGGCGCTTTTTTGTTTTTCCGGGGTTGTATTCCCGCTTCTTTGTGAAAAATTCCCATAACCCATCCACCACAATATATGGGTATTCCATATGCTGACAAAAGAAAGCGTTGTGCAAAATGCTGAAAATCGACGATGAAACAGAATGTGTAAAAACTGTGCATAAAGAACAATCAAAAAAAGAAACACACAGAATATATGGACAATATAAACAAAAAATGTGGAAACTGTGAATAAAATGTTGAAAGGCAAAACAAGGGTGAGAATTGTGGTCGCGCGAAAGTCGAAGTATATGCCTATAAGAAAAAATATGTGTCTTCACACGGAAAAAAACGCGTATTCTATTGACGAAACGCACATTTTTTGCTATCATATAGTGTGCTTAGATTAATATCTGTATGTTGATCAAGCTTGGCACGGCGTCGCCCGGGGACTTATTCAAAATGTCCAATGGCAAAAAAGTGCTTTTTTCGGCAAAAACTGTGAGAAAGCCTTGTGCAAAATGCCAAAAGACAGGAAAATCCGTTCCTGACGCGCGCAAAAAGACCTATCAAGATCCCATGAGAAAGGGTGGAGGTATGCTGAAAACATCTGCAAACAACGGCAAAGCCTGGATGAAGACTGCGATCATGACCGTTCTGGTCCTTTCGCTGGTTATGTCCTTCTGCTTTGCCTCTGCCGCCGAAGGCGAGCAGGTCACCATCAAGTACGCCGAGGGCTCCTACGGAGAGTATCTTGCGGACGTGCTTGCAAACGCCGCACCGGGCGAAGGGGAGATCGTTCTGAACGGCTCCGACTATATCCCGGCGGAGGGAGACGGACATACGATCTTCAATGATTACGAGGGTATGCCCGGCGCATCCCTGCTGACGGCCACCGACGGTGAGGCTTCCTGGAAGTTTACCGTCCCTGCCGACGGCTGGTACAACCTGGAGTTTGTCTATTACCCCTATGAGGGTACCGGCTCCTCCATCATCCGTTCCATTAGTATTGACGGCAAGGTTCCCTACTCCAATGCCGCGAACGTCACCTTCCACCGCCTTTGGGACGATGAGAAGGCTGTTGGCGAGGCTCTGGACGATGCGGGCAACGAAGTCCGCTCTCCCCAGGTCGAGGTGCCCGAGTGGATCACCACCTATGCCCGCGATGAGTCCGGCCAGTACTTTGAGCCGCTGAAGTTTTTCCTGACTGCCGGTGAGCACACAATCTCCCTGGATGCGATCAAGGAGCCCATGCTCATCAATAAGATGACCTTCAAGGTGGCGGAGGAGACCCCTTCCTATGAGGAAGTCCTCGCCGGCTGGAAGAGCCAGGGTCTGAAGGAGATCGACGGCGAGGTCATTAAGATCCAGGCCGAGAACTCCTACAGAAAGTCTCATATGTCCATCTACCCGGTCAATGACCGCGCCTCCGGTATCACGGAGAACTTTGACGGATCGGGATATAACTACAACAAGCAGACACTGAACTCCATCGGTGGCGATAAGTGGCAGCAGGTCGGTCAGTGGATCGAATGGGTTGTCGATGTTCCCGCCGGCGGTGAGGGTCTCTATTCGCTGACGCTGCGTGCCAAGCAGAACGTGGTCGACGGCAATCAGGCAGCCCGTGCCGTTTATGTCAACGGCGAGCTTCCCTATGCCGAGGCTGCCGCGATCACCTTCAACCACAGTACTTCCTATAAACTGAACACCTTCTCCGATGCCGAGGGCAATCCCTACCTTTTCCATCTGAAGGAAGGCAAGAATGTCATCCGTCTGGAGAACGTCATCGGTGACTTCTCCGAGGTCGTTACCATCGGCCGCTCCGCGGTCACCAGCCTCAACGAGTGCTATCTGCAGATCCTCATGATCACCGGTACTTCTCCTGACTTTGACCGCAACTATCACTTTGACCGTATGATCCCCGGGGTTCTGGATGAGCTCGAGTATCAGGCCGGTGTTCTGGAGACTCTGGCTGACATGATCTACGATCGGATCGGCGAGAACAACTCCAACCAGTCCTCTCTGCGTCAGATCGCCCAGCGCCTGCGCAAGATGCACGACCGTTATGACAAGATCGCGGAGATGTACTCCTCCTTCAAGTCTGACCTCGGTACCCTCGCCAACATGGTCAACGATATGGCCAAGCAGCCTTTGCAGGTCGACTATCTCCTCCTTGGCGATGCCTCTGCCGAGACGATGCCTGAGAAGGCTGAGGCCGGCTTCTTCAAGGGTATCTGGCATGAGATCCGACTCTTCATCTCTTCCTTCACTACGGACTACACCAATATCGGTGCAACCTCCAAGTCCGAGGATGCCATCACCGTCTGGTATGCCGGCGGTATTGAGCAGTGCAAGATCATCAAGCAGATGGCTACCGACGATTTCTCTACCAATTATAATATACCTGTTAATCTGCAGTACATCCAGATGACGGCTCTGCTGCCCGCGACCCTTGCCGGCCGTTCTCCCGATGTTGCTCTGGGTCAGGCTGCGGCCGATCCCATCAACTATGCCATGCGTGATGCGGCCTACGACCTCTCCAAGTTTGAGGATTTTGAGGAAGTCGTGAAGGCTTTCCCCGAAAGCGCCACCATGCAGTTCACCTACGAGGGCGGTGTGTACGCGCTGCCTGAGACCATCACCTTCCCTGTGATGTTCTACCGTACCGATATCGTTTCCAAGAACGGCTGGACCCTTCCCAAGACCTGGGAGGATGTTTATGCCCTGCTGCCCGAGATGCAGAAGAGCAACATGAACTTCGGTTATCCGATGTCCACCACGCTGGATGCCACACCTTTCGTTCACTTCCTCTATCAGTACGGCGGTGAGGTTTACAAGAACAACGCCATGGAGTCCGATATCGATTCCCCCGAGGGCATCAACGCCTTTATCGAGTGGACGGATCTGTATACCACTTACCAGTTTGAAAAGACTCTGGACTTCAACAACCGTATGCGCCGCGGTGAGATGCCTGTCGGTATCAACGACTACATCACCGGCTACAACACCCTGACGCTTTCCGCACCCGAGATCAAGGGTCTCTGGTCCTTTACCACCATTCCCGGTCATGCACAGGAGGACGGCACCATCAACTACACCGCTGCCGCCACCGTTACCGGCTGCATCCTGCTATCCCAGTCCGATAACAAGGAGAATGCATGGGAGTTCATGAAGTGGTGGACCGGTACGGAAGCACAGACCCGTTACAGCACCGAGGTTGAGAGCGTTCTCGGTGCCGGTGCCCGTAACCATACCGCAAACCTCGAGGCTCTCAAGCAGCTGCCCTGGACCAATGATGAACTCAACGTCATTCTGGATCAGCTGGAGCACACCAAGGGTTATCCCCAGGTGCCCGGCGGCTACTACAGTGCCCGTCACATCTACAACGCATACGTCGACGTCGTTCTCTCCGCAAAGGATCAGCGTGAGAGCCTGCTCGACCGTGTGGCAGAGGTCAATACCGAGCTTTACAACAAGCGTAAAGAGTACGGTTTGTCTCTCCCCGAGCGTGACTGATAACAGGAAGGAGGATGAATTCACTTGAGTAATGCTTTGAATCTTCTTGGCGCATACTTTAAATATAAATTTAAGGTTATCGCCAAGAACCGTGTCAACTATCTCTACGTCGCACCGTTCTTCATTCTATTCCTTATCTTCATCCTGGCTCCGGTCGTTGCTGCAATGGCACTTTCCCTGACGCACTACAACGTCCTGCAGCCGCCCACGTGGGCAGGTCTTGACAACTACTACCGCCTCTTTATGGAGGATGATCTCTTTATCATCGCCATCAAGAATACGCTGGTCTTCGCGGCCATCGTTGGCCCCGGCGGTTACCTGCTGTCTCTGATTTTTGCATGGCTCATCAATGAGCTTCCTCCGAAGATCCGTGCGGTCTTCACCATCCTCTTCTACACCCCGTCCATCGCCTCCCTGGCCTGCGTCAACGTCTTTAAGTATATCTTCTCCGGCGACTCCCAGGGTATGGTCAACGCGGTGCTCCTGAAGTGGGGTCTCATTAACTCGCCCGTACAGTTCTTCGCGGATCCCGTTGTCATGCCCTACGTGGTCATCGGCGTTATTCTGTGGAGCTCCATCGGTACCGGCTTCCTTTCCCTCATTGCGGGTCTGCAGAACGTGGACCGCTCTCAGTATGAGGCCGGTATGGTGGACGGCATCAAGTCCCGTTGGCAGGAGCTGTGGTATATCACCCTCCCCAACATCAAGTCCCAGATGCTCTTTGCCGCCGTCATGTCCATCACCAGTGCTTTCGGTATCGGTGTTCAGATCACCCAGTACGTCGGCTTCCCCTCTCCGGACTATGCCATGCACACCGTTATGCACCACATGGAAGACTACGGCGTTACCCGATTTGAGATGGGTTACTCTCTGGCGATCTCCACGATCCTGTTTATTGCAATGATCTACTGCAATAAGGGCGTACAATACTTACTGAGAAGGGTGGGAAAATAAAAGATGGCCAATATTCTGAAAGCTCATGCCGGTGCACGCGCAAACCGTTCTACCGGTGGCGATATCGTGCTCGTGATCTGCCTGCTCTTCCTGGCAATCATCTTTGCATTCCCCCTCTATTTTACTATCATCAACTCCCTGAAGCCCGCGGATGAGTTCTTCCTCTTCCCCCCGAAGTTCTACGTCATCAAGCCCACGGGTCAGAACTACCAGAACCTCTTCCGTTTGATGTCCACCTCCTGGGTTCCCTTCTCCCGCTACATTTTCAACACCGTCTTTATTACGGTCGTTGGTACTGTCGGCCACTGCATCATCACCTCTCTGGCTGCTTTCCCCTGCTCCAAGTTCGTATTCCCCGGTTCTGTCGGCTTCGGTAAGCTGGTGCGTACGTCCCTGATGTTCTCCAGTTCCGTTACCGCCCTGGCTACATACATCATTATGAATGCCTTCGGCTGGATCGATACCTACTGGGCTATGATCATTCCCGCAATCTCCACTTCCCTCGGCTTCTTCCTGATGCAGAGCTTCATGGGTGTTGTTCCCGATGCCCTGCTGGAATCAGCAACGCTGGACGGTGCGGGCCTCGGCCGCCAGTTCTGGACCATCGTCATGCCCCTGGTCAAGTCCGGCTGGCTGACCCTCGCAATCTTTAAGATCCAGGAACTGTGGAACATGCAGCAGTCTTCCTACATCTACAGTGAGACCCTGAAGACCATGCCCTACGCGATCTCGCAGGTTACCTCCGGCGGTATTGCCCGTCAGGGTGCTGCGGCAGCAGGCTCGGTTATTCTGCTCATCGTTCCCGTGGTCTTCTTCATCATCATCCAGTCCAACGTTCTGGAGACGATGGCGACCTCCGGTATGAAGGACTAAAGGAGGAGAGCAATGAAAAACAGAATAGTTAAAACCCTCGCGGTGATGCTCATGCTCCTCGCCCTTATGGCCGGCATGGTCATTCCCGCCTCCGCGGAACCCCCGTACGAGTCCTACTTCTACAATGTAAACGGTGTTTGGGTAGGTTCTGCGAATGCCTACTCTGTCAGTGAATATATCACCCCCGGCACTCTCGGTGTTGAGATTACATCCCTGACTGATATGGTTGCCTATGACGGTAAGATCTTTGTACTTGACAAGGGATCTGCTGACAAACAGGCGAAAATCATCATTCTTGATCAGACTTTCAAGGTACTCTCAGTGATAGATCAGTTCGTTGGTGTTGACGGACAGCCTGAGAATCTTTCACAGCCCGAAGGCATTGAGATCTACAAGTATCTTGGATCCGAGAATGACGGAAAGTACGAGCTGACCGTCTGTGATACCCGAAACGCCCGTATCGTGCGGATGGACACTACCGGTAAGTTTGTATATGTGTACGAAAAGCCTGACCTCTCCATTCTGGATAAAAATGGTGAAGAGCAGTCTTATGTCCCCAAGAAGGTTGTATTTGACAATACGAACCGTCTCTACGTTATTGCGGAGAATATCAACCAGGGGCTGCTGTGCCTTGATCCCGACGGAAGCCTGAACAGCTTCTTCGGTGCGCCTGAAGTTACGGCAGACATGCTTACACGAATTTGGAAGAAAGTTTTATCGCTTGCAGGTTCTGAGTCTCTGCTTTCCTACACGCCTACAGAATATTCCAACATCGTTTCCGACGCTAAGGGCTTTGTTTACGGTACTATCGCTGCGCCTGATATCGAGTCATTCCAGCAAGCTCTGACTACGCTCGCCGGTGACCCGCTTCGCTCAACTGCAGCAAATGTTGTTCGCTTGAACGCTGCAGGTGAGGATATTCTCAAGCGCATGGGTTATGTTCCAAACTGTGGTGACCTGATTCTATCCGTAGTTACACTCGGCAGCGGTGGTACAAATACCATGGAGGTTACCGAAACCACCGGTTTTGTGGATGTTGCCCTCGGCACAAACGGCATTTACAGCTGTCTTGATCGTACCTTCGGCCGTATCTTTACCTATGACGAAGATGGTAACCTGCTCTTCATATTTGGTAATGGCGGCAACAATGAATGTGCTCAGGTCGGCGCTGTACGCAGTCCGGCGGCATTGATCTATCAAGGTGACAATATCGTTGTTATGGACTCTGCATACTCCACACTGACCGTGTACAGCCCGACGGATTACGGTGCAAAGGTTATCAAGGCTGCTCAACTGTATTACGACGGTGAGTATGAGGCATCTGAAAAGATCTGGGCCGAGGTTCTTGTTCGCAACTCCAATATGTATTATGCGTATATCGGTACCGGTAAGGCGCTCTACCGTAACGGTGAATATGCTGAAGCAATGAAGTGCTTCCGTGAGGTTGAGAATCGCGAGAACTACTCCAAGGCACTTGAACTGTACATGAAGGAATCCTTTGGTAATTCCTTCGGTATAATTGTTGTAATCCTGCTTGTGCTGTTCGTTGGTACCAAGGTGTACAGCGGGGTAAAGAAGTTCCGTGCATTCATGCGTAACGGCGTAAAGAAGGTGATGTAACATGAAGTGGAAAGCTCTTTGGAATGAATGGAAATATGGCTTCTATGTCATGACGCATCCCTTTGACGGTTTTTGGGATCTGAAGCACGAGAAGCGTGGCTCCATGCGTGCTGCACATCTTCATGTGATCCTGATGGTGATTGTCCTTGTCTGTAAGAGACAGATGACCGCATTCCTATTCAATGAGAACGATGTGCTGAGCTTTAATCCTTTTGCAGCGATCGGCAATGCATTTCTTCCCTTTATCATGTGGGTAGTCGCCAACTGGTGCTTCACGACATTGATGGACGGTGAAGGCACATTCAAGGATGTGTATATCGCATCGGCCTATGCACTCCTTCCCTTCTATCTGATCAATGCGATTGGTATTGTTCTCAGCTATGCACTTACCCTGGAGACAGGTGCATTCTATACACTGATTCAGGCGGTAGGCATTGTTTATCTTGGAGCAATGCTCTTCTTCGGCCAGCTGGTCACGCACCAGTACAGCTTTGGTAAGGGTGTCCTGACTGCAATCCTGACGGTTGCCGGCATCGCGGTCATGATTTATCTTGGCCTGCTCTTCTGTCGAGTGGTTACCAACATTGCAACATTCGTTTCCTCTCTCATCTATGAGATCAGGATCAGATCTGTCTAAAGGAGGTGGCAACATGAAAAAATTCCTGACTTCCGCGCTTACGTTTATTCTCGCGCTTGCTATGGTGATTCCTGCTGCTGCCACCGGCATCGCTGACAGCACGCAGGATGTTGCCGAATTGGAATACACGCTTGAGCAGTTCTACGACCAGGGACCCGGCACTGTTGCGCAGAATGAGGCGCTTTTCCAGGCCGGAGCCGAATCCGTTGTTGTCGGTGACTATCTTCTTCAGGTTGACGTTGGCACCGGTAATTTTCGATTCACCAACATGAAAACCGGTCAGAAGCTTGACTCTCTGCCTACTCGGTTTTCGGAGGGCATAGAGACAATCCTCGAGGCCCAGACCCGTCAGGACTTCCTGTCCGACCTTGCGGTTGAATACTTCTTCAATGCGCAGGAAGCTATGAAACACGTGGCAGATAATGCGGCAGGTGGTACCGGTACGGGTAATGGTTTTGACGGTGTTAGTTCTCTGCAGACCTTCTACTCCTACACACACAGTATAAAGAAAGGTCAGTTTACTGCTGAGAAGCTTGATAACGGGTTCCGCCTGGAATACGGTATCAACGAAGTTGAGACCACGATTCTTCCCCTTGTTATGAGCGAGGAGCAGTGGAATAAGTATTATTCACGCATTGAGGATGCTGCTGTTGCTGACGAACTTGCATATAAGTACGTTGCGTATGACTTCGGTGAGATTCGTTCACAGCTGAGCTACTGGGCGAAGAAAGTCCAGAGCGATAAAAAGAACGATGACTACGCATCTGCCCATAACGACTGGGCACAGAAATACTATATCTGTGTCCAATATCCCGGTATGAAGAGCATCTGGGACAGCAAGGATAACGGTATATATTACATCTATACCGATAACGCCAGCGGAAATGCCGGAACATCTGCATATGACCTTGCTTTCCTCGCGGATGCATGGACCAATCAAGCAAAGATCACCCAGGAAGAGTATCAGGATATTTGTCAGGAACTGAACGGCTATACAAACCCCTATGCAACCGGTGGATGCACTGTTCCCGTTGAGCTTACCGTCGATGATAACGGTGTTCTTTCCTACAATGTCATGGTTGAAGAGATCGAGGCAGGCCCAGGTTTCTATGTTAACTATGTGCATGCCGCACGCTGGATGTGCACCTCCTTCTCAGATGAAGAGGGTTATCTGGTTGTTCCCAGCGGATCTGGTGCCATTATCAATAATGATGCATCAGATGTCGTCATGACTCAAGCGCAGTATCTGCTTGGTGGCACAGACAATGCCAAGAGCCAGTCCGGTGGTATCCCATATCGGGAGACCAATGTTCTTCCCGTCTATGGTGTTGTGAAGAACGGCTATGCTGTCACGGCTATTGTTGAAAGTGGTATTCAGCATACGACACTTGATGTTGAGGTTGATTATCCTGTTGCTGGTCGCAATATTAACAGAATAGGAATACTGTTTGAGACGATCCTCTTTGACTCTGTTAAGGTTGATGGCTACAGTTCCAGTGACCAGCAGTCCTTCCAGCTTTTCCCCCGCCGTATTGTTGACGGTCTTGCTTACGGCTTGCTTCCGAAGGGATCATTTGAAATCACTTTCCGTATGTCTGAAGGCAACAATGCGAATTACTCCTATATGGCTTCCGTCTATCGTGACAAACTGATTGCAGAAGGTATGACCGAAAAGGCGGACGTTGATGATGCGTTGCCGCTGATGATGGACATTTACGGCTGCATCGATAAATCTGTACTTGTTTTGGGTATGCCCTTCGAGACCAAGTATGCGCTGACTCGCTTTGAGGAAGCGCAGGAGATCATGGAATACCTCAAAACGGAGGCCGGTGTTGAAAACTTTGATACCCGGTTCCTCGGTTGGGCAAATGGCGGTTATTTCTCCACGGCTCCCACCAAGATTAAGGTTCAGCGCCAGCTTGGCGGTAAGGACGGTTTGGTTGATCTCGTCAATTACATGGATGAGAATAACTACGGATTCTATCCCGACGTTAATCTCGTTACCGTCTATAAAGATGCGTGGTTTGACGGTTATAATTCCAACAAGATGACCTCCAAGCGCATCGACTTTGTCTACGCCATTCTGCATGGTACAGACTTGGTTACCGGACGCACGATGAGTGGTTGGCATTCCCGCTTTGTTATCTCCCCGAGATACTATGATACCGTTTTCACCAAGTTCCGCAGTGAGATTGACAAGAAGATTCCCGAACTGAAGAGTTATGCATTCTCAGAGAACGGTAAGACGGTTTCCTCTGACTTCACTCTTAACAAATACGTTTACCGCGGTGAATCTGCGCAGATGGTTGCTGACTTTATGGCAAAATTTGAAGAAGACGGATACAAGATCGCGACCGAAACCGGCTCCGAGTATATGCTGCCGTATGTGTCCAACGTGTGGCGTTTGCCGCAGTCTTCCTCCAAGCTTCTGATTGAAACCGAGCAGATTCCGTTGGCACAGATGGTACTTCATGGCTCCGTTGTTTACTGCGGTGAGGCTATTAATGAGACGCAGGATGACCGGCTTTATATCCTTCGTTGTCTTGAGATGGGCATGTCTCCCTATCTGGAGAGCATGTATACTGTTGACGATGACCTGAAGGACACCCAGTTTATGGATTATTTCTCATTGAACTATAAGAACTGGATCGATTCTGTAAAGCTGGTTTACGGAGAAGTGAATAAGGTTATGAAGGATCTGCAGGACAAGGAAATTGTTTCTCACGAGATCCTTGCGCCGAGTGTCCGCAAGACCAACTACGAAGGTGGTACCTCTGTTATCGTCAACTACAGCAGTGCCGCATATGACTACAACGGCCAGACGGTAGAAGCCCGTGGCTATGTAGTGATCAAATAAGGAAGGAGGAGCAAAAGACATTATGGAAAACACAGTTCAGTCCGTAAAGAAAAAGGGTCGGTTCCATATCCCCTTGGAACGTAAGCGCCAGCTGGTTGGTTACTGGTTTTGCCTTCCCGTTATTTTAGGCTTCTTCTGCATCTTTATTCCCGGTATGATCTCTACCTTTGTGTACAGCTTCTCTGAAGTTCAGTTCAATGTCGAGACCTTTGAAATGGATGCGGTTTATGTCGGCTTCAAGAACTATCTTACAATGTTTGACTCCGTCGACTTCACCATTCCTCTGTTTGATTGTTTGAAGGATATGGCGATCAACGTTCCTGTTATCGTTCTCTTCTCCTTCTTCCTTGCAATCCTGCTGAACCGGAAGAATTTCCCCGGCCGCACCTTCTTTCGCGTTATCTTCTTCCTGCCGGTTATTATGGATTCTGGTGCTGCAGCTACCGCGGGTGCGGATTCCATCAACCAGTACTCCGGTTTCGGATTTGATGCAACCTCCTCCGGTATGACCTCCAACATCGCAAGCCAGTTTGCCAACGTTCTGAATATTCAGGCATTCCTGGAGCAGCTGACCTTCAGCACCTTCATCATGGATTTTGTTTTGAAGTCAGTTGACAGACTGAGTACTACGATTAACAGCTGTGGTATACAGGTCATCATTTTCCTCGGTGCCTTGCAGGGTGTTTCTCCCTCTGTCTTTGAGGCGGCAGAGGTGGAAGGCCTGACCGCGTGGGAACTTTTCTGGAAGATCACCCTTCCCTTGATCAGCCCCATGATCCTGGTCAACCTGGTTTACACCGCAATCGACTCCTTTGGAGCCAATGACAAGATTCTTGAGGAGATCGAAAAAGTTTGGTATACCATGGATCAGCCCGGTACCGGTGCAGCGATGACCGTATTCTATTTCCTCTGCTCGACAGTGATTGTTCTCGTGATTGTAGGCATCGTGTCGCGCGTGGTATTCTACGAAGAGTAAGGGAGGAGTAAAACAATGGAAAATATTGCAAATGGCGCTCCTACCCTCACGAGATGGGAACGGTTTAAGTCTAAATACTTCACAAAGCACTTTGCGAGCAAGTTTCTTACCAATCTGCTTCTGTATCTTCTGCTTTTCGGACTTGCATATGTCGTGCTTTTCCCGCTGATCATGCGTGTATCCAATGCGGTTAAGGGCTATGAAGATGTGTATAATGCAAACGTATACATAATTCCTCAAAACTTTACACTGCAGTATGTCAAGGAAGCTCTGGTTCGTGTCGATCTGCTTGGCAAAACCGGTTGGTTTGCTCTTTGGTATTCCGCATTGATCTCCATCCTGCAGGTTGCATCTGCCACCCTTGCAGGCTATGGATTTGCTCGCTTTAAGTTCCCCGGCAATAAGCTTCTCTTTGCGTGCGTTCTTTTTGTTCTGATTGTTCCTCCGACGACCATTACAACCACCTTGTACGAATTCTTTTTGGATGTCGACCCTTGGGGCATGGTTACTGCAAGCGGCGAGAGAATGTCCGGTTGGAACCTCTGTGCAACGGTCATTCCTCAGAGCCTCATGGCCATCGGTTGCGTCGGCTACAAGAACGGATTGTATATCTACCTGATGCGTCAGTACTTTAAGGGTATGCCCGGTGTTCTGGAAGAGGCAGCCTACATCGACGGTGCAAAGCCCTTCAAGGCTTTCTTCCGTGTTATGCTCCCCTCTGCATTCACCATGATGGTCACATGCTTTCTCTTTGGCTTCTGCTGGCAGTGGACGGATGATATCTACACTACCACAATTGCCATCGACCTTCCCTCACTGATGACGAAGGCATTGAACTACAACAATGGTTCATCTGATGCACTGTGGAACAGCATCCAGCAGCAGACGGGTGTGTTGATCGCGGTTATTCCCCTGATCCTGCTCTTTATTGTCTGCCAGCGCTTCTTCGTCGAAGGCATCGAGCGTTCCGGTATTACTGGTACCTGATCGTTTCGCATCGCATTTCAAACCCAAAGCAGAGAGACCGAAAGGATTTCCTTTCGGTCTCTTTTTTGCTTCAAAGCAGAGAAAAGGCGGAGATTTGGACAAATTGCGTATTTACACGGATGCACGATCCGTATTATAATATATAATAGAAAATTATGTGAGGGAGAACTGCAATCATGAATCTGCTTGTCACCGGCGGAGCCGGCTACATCGGTACCCATACACTTGTTGAGCTGACCAAGGCCGGCCACACATTTACGGTTATCGATAATTTCTACAACTCTAAGCCCCAGGCGCTTAAAAACGTGGAGCAGATCACCGGAAAGCCCGTCCGGTTCTTCGAGGGCGATCTGCTGGACCGTGAATTTCTTGCTTCCGTCTTTGACCTCGACAAGTTTGACGGCGTGATCCACTTTGCGGCCTTCAAGGCGGTGGGCGAGAGCGTTGCAAAGCCCATTGAATACTATAACAACAACCTGACCGGAACCCTCAACCTTCTTGCGGAGATGAAGCGCTGCGGTGTTGAAAATTTGGTTTATTCCTCCTCTGCCACTGTGTACGGTGAGCCCGAGACCGTTCCCGTCACCGAGAATTTCCCTACCTCCGCCACCAACCCCTACGGCTGGACCAAGTGGATGTCCGAGCAGATCCTGCAGGACGTTGCCAAGGCGGACCCTGATTTCTCCGTCATTCTTCTGCGTTACTTTAACCCGGTCGGTGCCCACGAAAGCGGGCTCATCGGCGAGGACCCCAACGATATCCCCAACAACCTGATGCCTCGCATCGTTTCCGTCGCTGCCGGCAAGATCGACCATCTGGACGTCTTCGGAAATGACTACGATACCGAGGACGGCACCTGCCTGCGCGACTATATCCATGTCTGTGATCTGGCGTGGGGCCATTGCCTTGCCATTGAGAAGCTGCAGCACATGAAGGGCGTGGAGATCTTCAACCTCGGCACCGGCCGCGGCACCAGCGTCAACGAGCTCATCGAGGGCTTTGAGCGGGTCAACGGCGTACCCGTTCCCCACAAGGTGTCCGAGCGCCGCCCCGGAGACGTTCCCGTCGTCTATGCCGACGTGGAGAAGTCCCGTCGGGAACTGGGCTTTGAGGCGAAGCATACGGTGGATGAGATGTGCCGGGATGCCTGGAAGTACTATAAGAATCACACGGAGAATAACTGATGATCTGCATAAAGGCGGCGCCCAAAACGCCGCCTTTATGAGCTGTTTGCGGAGGTAAGATGATGAAAATTGCGGTGCTGGACGGAAACTCTCTGATGAACCGTGCATTTTACGGCATTCGCCTGCTGACAAATTCCGCAGGTGTTCCAACCAATGCCCTGCTCGGCTTTGTGAATATGATGCTGAAGCTGCGGGAGGAGGGGGACGAAGAGGGTGTTATCGTCTGCTTCGACCGCAAGGAGCCAACCTTTCGCCATCTGCGCTACGATGCCTATAAGGCTGGCCGCAAGCCCATGCCCGAGGAACTGGCACAGCAGATGCCCCTCGTCAAACAGATGCTTAGCCGGATGGGCATCCCCTGTGTTGAACTCGCCGGCTATGAAGCCGACGATCTGCTGGGCACCATTGCTGTCCGTAACGCCGCCCTTGGCGGCCGGACGGTCGTTGTAACCGGAGACCGGGACAGTCTGCAGCTGGTGGGCCCGCAGACCGACGTGAAAATCATGGCCACCAATATGGGCCGCCCCGAGGTTCGCTTCTATGACGAGGCGCGCATCCGGGAGGATTACGGCATCGAACCCAAGCAGTTCATTGAGGTCAAGGCCTTGATGGGAGATACCTCCGATAATATCCCGGGAGTTGCCGGAATCGGAGAGAAAACAGCACTTTCTTTGATTGCGGAATACGGAGATCTTGAAAAGCTTTATGAAGCCCTGGACGGTGAGAACTCCATGAAGCCCGCCGTCGTGAAAAAACTGACCGAGGGGCGGACCTCCGCCTACATGAGCCGTGAGCTTGCGGAGATCTGCCTTTCCGCACCGGCGGAAATCGATCTTTCCTCTGCCCGCTGGCCCGATCCGGAGGGTGAGGGGCTCTACGAGCTTCTCACAGAGCTTGAACTGAAGACAGTCATCTCCCGACTGGGCGTAAAGCCGGCATCGGGGGCTGCTGCGCACGTGCGCAAGGCCGATTACGCCCGGGGAACGGTGGACGTGACCGGCGAGACCGCCTTTTGGCTGGATACGGAGACGGCGCTTGCCGCCGTGTCCGACGGAAAGACGGCTATGATGCTGGAGGGCAATGCGCTGAAGGACTATCTAGCCGCCGATGCGCCGAAGATCGGCTTTGACATCAAGGCTGCGGTGCGTTTCTGTCTTTCTGCGGGCGTTGTGCCGGGAAATTTTGCCGGTGACGTTATGCTCTGCGGCTATCTTCTGGGCCGCGGCACCGTTTATGAGGATCTCGCCGCCGCGGCGGGGTACTGTGATGGAGAAGAGGAGGCGGAAGGCCTGCTGGCCCTTGCCTCCGGAGCCGGAGAGGAGCGGATGCTCTGCCGTGCTGCCACCCTTGCACAGCTTTATCCGCAGCTTTGCCGGGAGATCGACGCCGCCGGTATGGGCTCCCTCTACCGGGAGACGGAGCTGCCGCTGGCCGGTGTGCTGGCAGAAATGGAGCACGAGGGCATCCGTCTGGACTGCGATGCCCTTCGCCGTTTCGGCGAGGAGGTCGCGGCGGAAATGCACGCGGCGGAGACCGCTGTATTTGAAGCCGCGGGACATGAGTTCAATCTCAATTCACCCAAGCAGCTGGGTGCCGTCCTCTTTGAAGAGATGGCGCTGCCCGGCGGGAAGAAGACCAAGACCGGCTGGTCCACCGATGCGGAGACCCTCGACCGTCTGCGTGTTTATCCCGTGGTGGAGGCGGTGCTTCGCTACCGCCAGTTTGCAAAGCTTCACTCCACCTACGTGGAGAGCCTGCTGAAGTTCGTCGGGACCGACGGACGGGTACACACCACCTTCCACCAGACGGGAACGGCAACGGGCCGCCTGTCCTCCAGCGATCCCAATATGCAGAATATGCCCATTCGCCGCGAGCTTGGCGGCGAGATCCGCCGCTGCTTTATCCCGCGGGAGGGGTATGCCTTTGCCGATGCCGACTATTCCCAGATCGAGCTGCGCATCCTTGCCCATATTTCCGGGGATGCGAGAATGTGCCGGGCGTTTGCGGAGGGGGAGGATATCCACACCATCACCGCATCGCAGGTCTTCGGTGTTGCGGAGGAGGATGTAACGTCCGCCATGCGTGCCTCCGCCAAGGCGGTCAACTTTGGCATCGTTTACGGAATTTCCGATTTTTCCCTTGCGGAGGATATCCACGTCACCCGCAGGGAAGCGGCAGAATATATCCGGAGATATTTTGAAAAGTATCCCGATGTTGCACGTTATATGGAAACGGTGGTGGAGGAGACCCGGCAGAAGGGCTATGTGGCCACCCTTTACGGACGCAGACGTCCCGTGCGGGATATCAAGGCATCCAATTTCAATCTCCGCACCGCCGCGGAGCGCATTGCACGCAATACGCCCATCCAGGGCACGGCGGCGGACGTCATCAAGATGGCGATGGTGCGGGTGAGTGCTGCGCTGAAAAAAGAATTCCCCCGCGCAAAGCTGCTGCTGCAGGTGCATGATGAGCTGCTCTGCGAAGCACCGGCGGAGGAGATTGAGGGCGTAAAGGCGCTGCTCTGCCGGGAGATGGAAGCGGCGGCAACCCTGTCGGTCCGTCTGCCTGCCGATGGTAATGTCGGGGATAATTGGCTGTCCTGCAAATAACAATATTATATATAAGAAAAGAAAAACGTCATATCATAATGTGGAAATTTGCCGATGAGGCGATGGAAAGAACAAAGAAGAAAACATGGAGACCGTGCGGGCGAGGCTGCTTGCCCTGCGGGGGATCGTACCGGAGATCCGGGGAATGGAGATCGGCAAGGACGTCCTGCACAGCGAAATGTCCTACGATATGGTGCTGTATATGACCTTTGATTCCCTTGCTGCGCTGGAGGCCTACAAGGTGCATCCCGAGCATAAGAAGATCTCCGCCTTTGTCAAAGAGGTGCGGATCGCCCGCGCCTGCGTGGATTTCGAAATCGAGGAATAAAAAATATTGCAAAAAACCCGAAAAAAGGGGTTGACACGCCCGGCTCAGTTTGGTATAATAGCTGAGCGTCACTATGGAAAGCGATGATGCGGGAGGTTGCCACGCGCTGCGTGGGTTTTTCCGCGGAGTATGTCCGTGTAATCGGGCGGTTAGGGTGAAAACACAAGTTCAGTTTGCCGTACGCGACCGTAGTGGTCGGTCTGACGGTGAATCCCTGCCGGTTCGTCATCGACGACCGGCTGCTTTTATGCAGTCGGGATGACACACCCGGAGGAGTGTTCTTAAAAGAACGGCTGTTTTCAAAACCACAGCATCCGTCCGTACGCAAAAGGCGCTTCCAAATAAATATATAAGTGACGGGAAGCGTTTACCGTACGACAAGGAGGATTTTCACTACCATGGCAAAGGAAACCATCAGAATCAGACTCAGAGCTTATGACCACCAGCTGGTCGACCAGTCCGCAGAGCGCATCGTGCAGACCGCTGTCCGCACCGGCGCCAAGGTGTCCGGCCCCATCCCCCTGCCCACCAAGAAGGAGGTCATCACCATCCTTCGCGCTGTTCACAAGTACAAGGACAGCCGTGAGCAGTTCGAGCGCCGCACCCACAAGAGACTGATCGACATCACCGATCCCACCGCCGAGACCACCAAGGCTCTTATGGCCCTTGAGATGCCCGCCGGCGTGGATATCGAAATCAAACTGTAAAAAACCCGAGAGGGCAGGCGCGGCTTGCGATTCCGCACCAGACGCCCTTTTCCGACCGCATATCTCACGGCGGCCGGAGGGTCAAGTTGGCGGAGAACTTCGTCAACCAATAACCTTACGAGGAGGAAAAACATGTTAAACAAGGCAATTATCGGCAAAAAAGTGGGCATGACCCAGATCTTTGACGAGAACGGCAAGGTTATCCCCGTTACCGTCATTGAGGCAGGCCCCTGCACCGTCGTCTTCAAGAAGACGGTGGAGAAGGACGGTTACGCTTCCGTCCAGCTCGGCTACGGCGAAGTCGCCGAGAAGAAGCTCACCAAGCCCCAGCTCGGTCACCTGAAGGCCGCTGAGGGCACCTTCGTCAAGACTCTCAAGGAGTTCAAGCTCGAGGGCGGCGCTGAGATGAACGTCGGTGACGTTATCAAGGCTGACGTCTTCGCCCAGGGTGACAAGGTCGATGTCGTCGGCATCACCAAGGGTAAGGGCTACGCCGGCGTTGTGAAGCGCTGGGGTCAGCACGAGCAGCAGCACACCCACGGTGTCGGCCCTGTGCATCGCTCCGTCGGTTCCATGGGCGCTGCTACCGATCCTTCCCGCGTTATGCCCGGCAAGAAGCTCGCCGGTCAGTTGGGTGTTGAGCAGGTTACCATCCAGAACCTTGAGATCGTCAAGGTCGACGCGGAAAAGAACATGATCGCGATCCGCGGCGCGGTTCCCGGCCCCAAGGGCGGCATCGTGTTCATCAAGAACACGACCCGTGTCTGAGTCGGAACGAGATAGGAGGACACAAAATGCCTAAAATTCCCGTATATGACAAGACCGGCAAGCAGATCGAAGAGATCGAGCTTTCCGATGCGATCTTCGGCATCGAGCCCAACACGGCTGTGATGCATCTCGCGGTCAAGAGCTACCTGACCAATCACCGTCAGGGCACCCAGAGCACCCTGACCCGCTCCGAGGTTTCCGGCGGTGGCCGCAAGCCCTGGAGACAGAAGGGTACCGGCCGCGCCCGTCAGGGCTCCATCCGTGCTCCCCAGTGGATCCACGGCGGTATTGCCCTCGGCCCCAAGCCCCGCGATTACAGCTTCAACCTCAACAAGAAGGTCCGCCGTCTGGCTATCCGCAGCGCTCTGTCTGCCAAGTTTGCCGAAGGCGCCATCGTTGTCGTTGACAGCCTGAACGTCGCCGAGCCCAAGACCAAGCCCTTCGCCGCCTTCCTGAAGGCTGTGAACGTCGACGGCAGCGCACTCATCGCTACCGCCGCCGCCAATGAGAACGTCAAGCTCTCCGCCCGCAACATCGAGGGTGTGAAGCTCACCACCGCCGCTGTCCTGAACACCTACGAGCTGCTGAAGTACGGCAAGCTGGTGGTTGATAAGGAAGCGATCGCCAAGATCGAGGAGGTGTTCGCATGATTAAGACCGCCAGAGACATCATCGTCGCTCCCATCATTACCGAGCGCTCCATGGAGGGCCTCGCTGCCAAGCAGTACACCTTCAAGGTTGCTACCTGGGCCAACAAGATCGAGATCCGCAAGGCTGTTGAGGAGATCTTCGGCGTTAAGGTCGACACCGTCAACACCGTTTCCGTGCGCGCCAAGGAGAAGCGTCTCTCCGCCGGCCGCCCCGCGGGTACCGTTCCTGCCTATAAAAAGGCCATCGTCAAGCTCACCGAGGACTCCAAGACCATCGAGTTCTTTGACAGCCTGATGTAATCTGAACAGGAGGAGTAATTGCAATGGCTATCAAGACATTCAGACCGACAACGCCCGCACGGCGTCATATGACGGTCTCTACCTTCGAAGGTCTGGCCAAGGTCAAGCCCGAGAAGAGCCTTCTTGCCAAGAACAAGAAGCACTCCGGCCGCAATAGCTACGGCCGTATCACCGTTCGCCATCAGGGCGGCGGCAATAAGCAGAAGTACCGTATCATCGACTTCAAGCGCACCCGCGTCGGTGTCGAGGCCGAGGTCGTGAACCTGCAGTACGATCCCAACCGCACCGCGAACATCGCCCTCATCCGCTACGAGGACGGCGAGCTCGCCTACATCATCGCTCCCGACGGACTGAAGGCCGGCGATAAGGTCTACTCCGGTCCCGAGGCCGATATCAAGCCCGGTAACGTTCTCCCCATCGAGAACATTCCTCTGGGTACCTTCATCCACAACATCGAGATGTATCCCGGCAAGGGCGCCCAGATGGTGCGTTCCGCCGGTGCCGCCGCCCAGCTCATGGCTAAGGAGAACGGTATGGCTCAGATCCGCCTTCCCTCCGGCGAGGTTCGTATGGTTCCCCTGAACTGCACCGCCACCGTCGGTCAGGTCGGCAATCTCGATCACGAGAACATCCAGATCGGTAAGGCCGGCCGCAAGCGTCACATGGGCATCCGTCCCACCGTCCGCGGCTCCGTCATGAACCCCTGCGACCACCCCCACGGTGGTGGTGAGGGCAAGAGCCCTGTCGGTCGTCCCGGTCCTGTGACCCCGTGGGGCAAGCCTGCCATGGGATACAAGACCCGTAAGAAGAAGAACCGCACTGACAAGTTCATTGTCAAGCGCAGAAACGGGAAATAAGGGGGCATACACATGGGTAGAAGCATTAAGAAAGGTCCTTTCGTAGAAGCGGGTCTTTTGAAGAAAATCGTGGCTATGAACGAGAGCGGCGAGAAGAAGGTGCTGCGGACCTGGTCCCGTGCCTCCACGATCTTCCCTCAGTTTGTCGGTCATACCATCGCGGTCCATGACGGCCGCAAGCACGTTCCCGTCTATGTTACCGAAGATATGGTCGGTCATAAGCTCGGCGAGTTCGCTCCCACCCGCACCTATCGCGGACACGCCGGTAGCAAGACCTCCAACAACGGTAAATGATGCGGGAAGGAGGACCAAAAATGGAAGCTAGAGCTTGTTTAAGATTTGTCCGGATGTCTCCCCGCAAGGTGAAGATCGTCTGTGACCTGCTCCGTGGCAAGAAGGTCGATCTGGCCGCTGCCATCGTAGCAAATACCGGCAAGGCTGCGAGCGAGCCTGTTGCAAAGCTGCTCAAGAGCGCTGTTGCCAACGCCGAGAACAATCATTCTATGGATCACGATAAGCTGTATGTGAAGGAGATCTTCGCCTGCCCCGGCCCCATCCTCAAGAGAATGAGACCGGTCTCCAAGGGCAGAGGTCACCGCATCAACAAGCGCACCTCTCACATCACCATCGTCATCGGCGAACAGGAGGACTAATCCATGGGACAGAAAGTTAATCCGCACGGCCTTCGCGTCGGCATCATCCAGGACTGGGATTCCCGCTGGTATGCCAAGAACGAGAAGTTCGGCGATGTCCTGGTTGAGGACTACAAGATCCGTAAGTATCTGAAAGAGCTGCTCTACGCCGCCGGCGTTCCCAAGATCGAGATCGAGCGCGACAATGCCCGCGTCATGGTCAAGATCCACTGCGCACGTCCCGGTGTCGTCATCGGTAAGGGCGGCGAGGCCACCGAGAAGCTGAAGAGCGACCTCGAGGCCATGATCGGCAAGACCGTTGCGATCACCATCGTTGAGGTCAACAATGCCGATATGAACTCCCAGCTCGTTGCTGAGAGCATCGCTGCTTCCCTCGAGAAGCGCGTTTCCTTCCGCCGCGCCATGAAGCAGGCCATGGGCCGTGCCATGCGCTTCGGTGCGAAGGGTATCAAGGTCACCGTTTCCGGTCGTCTCGGCGGCGCTGAGATCGCCCGCACGGAGACCTACCACGACGGCAGCATTCCCCTGCAGACTCTCCGCGCCGACATCGACTACGGCTTCGCCGAGGCGAAGACCACCTACGGTCGTATCGGTGTCAAGGTTTGGATCTACAAGGGTGAGGTTCTGACCAAGAATCCCAGAGAGCACCGTCTGGATGAGGAAAAGAAGAACGCCGAGCGCAAGAACCGTCGCGACCGCCGTGATCGCCGCGATCGTCGCTCCGGTGACCGTCCCTACGGCGATCGTCGCCCCGGCGGCAACCGTCCGTACGGTGACAGAGCCCCCAGAAGAGAAGGAGGCGCACACTAATGCTGTTGCCTAAGAGAGTTAAGTACAGAAGAGTTCACAGAGGCAGACTCACCGGTAACGCCAAGCGCGGCACCAACATCGCCCACGGCGAGTATGCACTCGTTGCTCTGGAGCCCGCATGGGTCACCAGCAACCAGATCGAGGCGGCCCGTATCGCCATGACCCGCTACATCAAGCGTGGCGGTCAGGTCTGGATCAAGATCTTCCCCGACAAGCCGATCACCGAGAAGCCTGCCGAGACCCGAATGGGTTCCGGTAAGGGATCTCCCGAGTACTGGGTTGCTGTTGTCAAGCCCGGTCGCGTCATGTTCGAGATGGGCGGCGTCAGCGAGGCCGATGCCCGCGAGGCTATGCGTCTTGCCAGCCACAAGCTTCCCATCAAGTCTAAGTTCGTTAAGAAGTCCGATTTGGACGCTGCTACAGGTGGTGAAGCGTGATGAAGGCAAAAGATTTAAGAGAAATGACAAGTGCCGAGCTCGAAGCTAAGCTCGGTGAGCTCAAGACCGAGCTCTTCAATCTGCGGTTCCAGCACGCTACCAAGCAGCTCGAGAACCCGATGAAGCTGGTCGAGGTCAGAAAAGACATCGCCAAGGTTATGACTATTCTCCATGAGAAGAATAGCCAGGCCAATGTCTGAAGGAGGTTTCGAAAGTGAGCGAAAGAGCTTTCCGTAAGACTCGCGTCGGCAAGGTTGTGTCCGACAAGATGGACAAGACGATCGTAGTTCTCGTTGAGGACCGCGTTACCCATCCCCTCTACAAGAAGATTGTCAGAGTTTCCAAGAAGTATAAGGCCCACGATGAGCAGAATGAGTGCCGCGAGGGCGATAAGGTTCGTATCATGGAGACCCGCCCCCTGTCCAAGGACAAGAGATGGCGTCTCGATACGATCATCGAGAGAGCGAAATAAGGAGGTTTAAGCACCGTGATTCAGCAGGAAAGTCTGCTCAAGGTTGCCGATAACAGCGGCGCCAAGGAGCTTAAATGCATCCGCGTGCTGGGTGGTTCCGTCCGCAAGTACGGCAACATCAGCGACGTGATCGTGGCCTCCGTCCGCAAGGCGGCGCCCGGCGGCATGGCCAAGAAGGGTGAGGTCGTCAAGGCTGTTATCGTTCGTTCCGTCAAGGGCGTTCGCAGAGCCGACGGCACTTACATCAAATTCGACGAAAATGCAGCAGTCATCATCAAGGAAGACAAGACCCCTCGTGGTACTCGTATCTTTGGACCGGTGGCTCGTGAGCTGAGAGAAAAGGATTACATGAAGATCCTCTCCCTCGCTCCCGAAGTGCTGTAAGGGGGCCTGGACTAATGAACACTTTACATGTTAAGACCGGCGATACCGCCATGGTCATTTCCGGCAAGAACAAGGGACAGCAGGGTAAGATCCTCTCTGTTGATCCCGCCAAGCAGATGGTTATCATCGAGGGCGTGAATATGCGCACCCTCCACCAGAAGCCCAGACGTCAGGGCGAGGTCGGCGGCATCGTTAAGAGCGAGGGCCCCATCCGTTCCTGCAAGGTCATGCTGGTGTGCCCGCGTTGCGGCAAGGCTGCCCGTACCGGTGTCAAGTTCCTCAACGACGGAGCGAAGACCCGTGTCTGCAAGGCCTGCGGCGAGACCATATAATTTAAGGGGAGGACTTATTGATAATGTCACGTCTCAGTGAAAAATATATCAAAGAAGCGGCTCCTGCCCTCATGAAGCGCTTCTCCTACAAGAGCCCCATGCAGATCCCGAAGCTTGACAAGATCGTTGTCAACGTCGGCTGCAGCGAGGCCCGCGAGAATCCCAAGGTTCTGGATGCTGTGTGCGCCGATCTCGGTCTCATCACCGGCCAGAAGGCAGTTGTAACCCTCGCGCAGAAGTCCGTGGCTAACTTCAAGCTCCGTAAGGGCATGCCCATCGGTGCCAAGGTTACCCTCCGCGGCGAGCGCATGTATGAGTTCCTCGATCGCCTCTTCAACGTGGCTCTGCCCCGTGTCCGCGACTTCCGCGGCATCAGCGCCGACGCTTTCGACGGTCGCGGCAACTACTCCCTCGGCCTCAAAGAGCAGCTCATTTTCCCTGAAATTGAGTTTGACAAGGTCGACAAGATCCGCGGCATGAACATCGTCGTTTGCACCACCGCTGCCACCGATGAGGAGGCTCGTGAGCTTCTCTCTCTGATGGGCGCTCCCTTTGCGACGAATGGAGGTACGAAATAATGGCCAAGAAATCCATGATCCTCAAGCAGCAGGCTGAGCCGAAGTTCTCTACCCGTGCCTACAACCGCTGCAAGATCTGCGGCCGCCCTCACGCTTATCTGCGTGACTTCGGCATCTGCCGTATTTGCTTCCGTATCCTGGCGTACAAGGGTGAGATCCCCGGCGTCAAGAAGGCAAGCTGGTAAGGCGTCCGATTCAGGACGTATAGAAAAGTGGGGGTGCGCAAGCGCGTGATCCCTAACTTCTAAAGGAGGAAAATTCCATGCAGATTACTGATCCCATTGCGGATATGCTCACTCGCATCCGCAACGCGAATTCTCAGAAGCACGACTCTGTGGATGTTCCCAACTCCAAGATGAAGAAGGCACTTGCCGACATTCTTCTGGAGGAAGGCTTCATCAAGAGCTACAACATCATCGACGACGGCGGCCAGGGCATCATCCGTATCGCCCTGAAGTACGGCTCCAACAAGGAGCACGTCATCACCGGCCTCCGCCGCGTGTCCAAGCCCGGCCTGAGAGTGTATGCCGGCGCTGACGAGCTTCCCCGTGTTCTCAAGGGTCTCGGCATCGCCATCATCTCCACCTCTAAGGGCGTTATGACCGACAAGAAAGCAAGAGCCGAGCACATTGGCGGCGAAGTTCTTGCCTTCGTGTGGTAATGAAAGGGGAGGGAACAGAAAATGTCTAGAATCGGCAAAAAGCCTATTGCTCTTCCCGCCGGCGTTACCGTTGATGTTTGCGAGGGTAATGTCGTTACCGTTAAGGGCCCCAAGGGCGAGCTGACCCGCGTCTGCCGTCCCGAGGTCAAGATTGAGGTTGCTGCTGCGGAAATCATCGTTTCCACCGTTGACAACTCCAAGGAAGCCAACGCTTTCCACGGCCTGACCCGCACCCTGATCAACAACATGGTCATCGGTGTCACCGAAGGCTTTAAGAAGGAGCTCATCATCGAGGGTATCGGTTACAAGGCTCAGAAGACCGGCAAGCAGCTGGTTATGAACCTCGGTTTTTCTCACCAGGTTATCGTTGATGAGATCCCCGGTATCACCATCGAGGTACCCGATCCCTTGAAGATCACCATTTCGGGTCCCGACAAGCAGCTCGTCGGTCAGTTTGCTGCCGACGTCCGCAAGAAGAAGGTTCCCGAGCCCTACCACGGCAAGGGCATTCGCTATGTTGACGAGGTCATTATCCATAAAGAGGGTAAGACCGCGGCGAAGAAGTAAGGAGGTTGTGTCAGGATGGTTTCTCGTATTGATTCCAATGAGCAGCGTCTCAAGAGACACAAGAGAGTACGCGGAAAGATCAGCGGCACGGCCGAAAGACCTCGCCTTTGCGTTTTCCGCAGTCTGCAGCATATTTACGCCCAGGTGATTGACGACACCACCGGTAAGACTCTGGCTGCCGCTTCCTCTCAGGATAAGTCCCTGGAGGGTGTGTACGGCGGTAATAAGGAAGCTGCCCGCAAGGTCGGCGCCCTGATTGCTGAGCGTGCCAAGGAAGCTGGTATCTCCGTTGTCGTTTTCGACCGCGGCGGCTACGTTTTCGAGGGTCGTGTGGCTGAGCTTGCCGCCGGTGCCCGCGAAGCCGGACTTGAGTTTTAAGGGGAGGAAAAAGAATGTCTAACAACATTGACGCCGCAACCTTGGATCTCAAGGAAAAGGTAATTGCTACCAATCGCGTTTCCAAGACCGTCAAGGGCGGCCGTATTTTCAAGTATTCCGCCGTCGTGGTCGTTGGTGACTGCGCCGGAACCGTTGGCCTTGGCCACGGTAAGGCATCCGAGGCTCCCGATGCGATCCGCAAGGCCCTCGAAGATGCAAAGAAGAATCTCGTCAAGGTTTCTCTGCTCGGCACCACCATTCCTCACGATGTTATCGGTGAGTTCGGTGCCGGCCGGGTCCTTCTGAAGCCCGCTCCCGAGGGTACCGGCGTTATCGCCGGCGGTGCCGTCCGTGCCGTTATGGAGATGGCCGGCATCCACAACATCCGCACCAAGAGCCTCCGTTCCAACAATCCTCAGAATGTTGCTACGGCGACCATGGTTGCGCTGAAGTCCCTGAAGGACGCTTCCGAAGTTGCACGTCTGCGCGGCAAGTCTGCTGAGCAGATCCGCGGTTAAGGGAGGCAGAAACAATGGCTAACATTAAGATCGAACTCGTCAAGAGCATCTCCGGCCGCAATGCCAAGCACATTGCCACCGCAAAGTCTCTGGGCCTCAAGAAGCTCCATGACGTGACCATTCAGCCTGATAATCAGGCAACCCAGGGCAAGATCGCTCAGATCGGCTATCTTGTCAAGACCGAATCGGTTGAGTAAGGGAGGACCACAATATGAAACTGAATGAACTGACTGCGGTCCCCGGCTCCACCAAGAGCCGTAAGCGTCTCGGACGCGGCATCGGCTCCGGCACCGGCAAGACTGCCGGCCGTGGCCACAAGGGTGCAGGCCAGCGCTCCGGCGGCAACATTCGCCCCGGCTTTGAAGGCGGCCAGATGCCCCTTTCCCGCCGCATCCCCAAGCGTGGATTTACCAATCACTTCGCCATCCGCTTCGTTCCCGTCAATGTCGGTGACCTGGATCGCTTTGAGGCCGGTTCCGTCGTTGGTCTGGAGGAGCTGAAGAAGGCCGGTCTCGTCAAGAAGACCTTCGACGGCGTCAAGATCCTCGGCAACGGCGAACTCACCAAGGCTCTTACCGTGAAGGCGGTTGCCTTCTCCGGCAGTGCAAAGGAAAAAATTGAGGCGGCAGGCGGGAAAGCTGAGGTTATCTGATGCTTCAGACGCTGATTAACGCCTGGAAGATCAAGGACCTCCGAATGAAGATCCTCTACACGATCTTCATCATCCTTGTTTTCCGTATCGGCGCACAGATTACCGTTCCTTACGTCAACCAGGATGTGGTTGCTGCGGTTCTCAACGGCTCTGACAATGTCTTCTTCGGATATGTCAATATGCTGACCGGCGGCGCCTTCTCCAATGCGACCATCTTTGCAATGTCCATCACGCCCTACATCAACGCCTCCATTATTATCCAGCTGCTCTGTATCGCGATCCCCGCGCTGGAGCGCATGGTTAAGGAAGGCGGTCCTGAGGGCCAGAAGAAGCAGATGGCGCTCACCCGGTACACCACCGTTGCCCTCGGCCTTCTCCAGGGCCTCGTGTACTACATCACGCTGTCCGGTAATGCTATGTTCATTACCAATGCAGCCGGCGTCAAGGAATATGTCATCCAGAACCCCAACCTCTGGAAGGCTGTCGTTATCATCCTCTCCTTCACCGCAGGTACCGCTATGGTCATGTGGCTGGGTGAGAAGATCACTGAGAAGGGCATCGGCAACGGCATCTCCGTCATCCTCTTTGCAGGTATCCTGGCGCAGGTGCCCTCCGTCGCTGTCACCGCCTACCAGAACGTCAAGAACGGCAGCCTCCCCATCTGGCTGCTCGCTCTCCTGCTGGCATTCATGATCGTCGCCATCGCATTTGTTGTTTTCTTCAACAATGCCGAGCGCCGCATCCCCGTCAACTACGCCAAGCGCGTGGTGGGCCGCAAGGTCTACGGCGGACAGTCCAGCTACATTCCGATGAAGGTCGCAATGACCGGCGTTATGCCCATCATCTTTGCTTCCTCCATCACCTCTCTGCCCATGATCATCTTCGCTTTCCTGCCGGAATTCGAAGCCGGATCCTTCTGGGCGGTCGTGAAGACATGGACTTCTACCCAGAAGCCCCTCTACCCGATCATCTATTTCCTGCTGATCATCGCTTTCTCCTTCTTCTATGCCTACACCCAGTTTAATCCTCTGGAGGTAGCCAACAACATCAAGAACAACGGCGGTACCGTCCCCGGCATCCGTCAGGGCAGACCCACTGCGGATTATATCTCCAAGATCCTCAAGCGTCTGACCCTTATCGGTGCCTTCTTCCTGGGCGTTGTCGCTATCGTGCCCATCCTGATGAGCTACGGCAGCTCGACTCTCGGCGGCCTCGCTCTCGGTGGTACGACCCTGCTGATTGTTGTCGGTGTCGCACTTGACACTGTGAAGACCCTGGAGGCGCAGATGATGATGCGTCACTACAAGGGCTTCCTTGAATAAAGGATCCGAGGTGTCACAATCACTATGAAGATCATTTTATTCGGAGCTCCGGGCGCCGGAAAAGGCACCCAGGCAGAGCTGATCTGCCAGAGACTCGCAATTCCCTCGGTTTCTACGGGCAACATCATCCGTGAAGCTATCCGCGGCGGTACCGAGCTTGGCAAGCTGGCGAAGAATTTCACCGACAACGGCAAGCTGGTCCCCGACGAGGTGGTTATCGGAATGATCAAGGAGCGTCTCGCCGAGGATGACTGCAAAGGCGGTTTTATCCTCGACGGGTTCCCCCGCACGGTGCCCCAGGCCGAGGCGCTGGACGCCATGGGAGTCGAAATTGATGTCGTTCTTTCCATCGAGGTCAATGACGATGACATTGAGCGCCGGATGAGCGGAAGAAGAAGCTGTCCGACCTGCGGGGCTACATTCCACCTGCAGAACAATCCTCCGAAACAGGAAGGCCTGTGCGACAAGTGCGGTGCCGGTCTGGTCCAGAGGGCGGACGATGCAGCCGAGACGGTTCGGGCCCGACTCGCGGTTTACCACGAGCAGACGGAACCGGTCAAGGACTACTACAAGAGCAAGGGTAAGCTCCGTGAGATCGATGGCACCAAGTCCATCGAGAAGACCACCGAGTTTGCATTCGCTGCTCTGGGTATCTGACCGCAATGATCGCGATCAAATCTCTTCATGAAATTGAGAAGATGAAAGTTGCCGGCCGCATCGCGGGTGCGGCACTGCGGGAAGCCGGAAGAGCCGTCCGGCCCGGTATCACAACTGCCGAGCTGGACGCGATCGTCCGATCCTGCATCGAAGCCCAGGGTGCTACGCCTACCTTTCTTGGGTACGGCGGATTCCCGGCATCCGCGTGCGTTTCCGTCAATGAACAGGTGATTCACGGCATTCCGAGCCGGAAGACCGTTCTTTGCGAGGGTGACCTTGTGAAGATCGACGTGGGTGCCTGCAAGGACGGGTATAACGGCGACTGCGCGGCAACTTTCGGCGTCGGAAAGATATCCGACGAGGCCAGAAGACTTATCCGTGTCACGCGGGAATGTTTCTTCGAGGCCATGAAAGTTGCCAGACCTGGCTACAGAATATCCGATATGTCAAGCGCCATACAGACATACGCAGAGGCGGCCGGATACGGCGTCGTGCGGAAGTATGTAGGCCATGGTGTTGGAGCAAAACTCCACGAAGACCCGGAGGTGCCCAATTACCGCACAGCGGGAAAGGGGCCACGGCTGACCCCCGGTATGACTTTGGCGGTAGAGCCGATGATTAACGCCGGAACGCCCGAGGTGCTGACCCTGAAAGACGGGTGGTGCGTCGTGACGGCCGACGGTAAACTCTCCGCGCACTATGAAAATTCCATTCTCATCACAAACGGGGATCCGTTTATCCTCACAGACAACGGCGAGGGGACCATCATCGCCGAGGAAATGTGTGAATGAGGAACCAAAGAGACAGTATGGAGATACGATAAGGAGGATATCATCGTGGCAAAAGACGATTTGATTGAGCTTGAGGGCATCGTAGTAGAGGCACTGCCCAATGCGATGTTTATGGTGGAGCTGCCGAACAAGCATAAGGTTCTGGCGCACATCTCCGGAAAGCTCAGAATGAACTACATTAAGATCCTGCAGGGCGATAAGGTCACCGTGGAGATCTCTCCCTACGACCTGACCCGCGGCCGGATCACATGGAGATCCAAATAAGACTTGCCGCTAAAAGAATCAGCGGCGAAAGGGGAACCATATCATGAAAGTCAGAGCATCGGTTAAGCCCATGTGCGATAAGTGCAAGGTCATTCGACGCAAGGGTGTCGTTATGGTTATCTGTTCCGACCCCAAGAACAAGGCCAAGCACAAGCAGAGACAGGGTTAAGAAAGTACAGGAGGTACGTAGAGTAAATGGCACGTATAGCTGGTGTAGACCTGCCCCGTGAGAAGAGACTGGAGTATGGTCTCACATACATTTACGGTATCGGCGTCAGCACGTCGAGAAAGATCCTCGCCATGACCGGCATCGACCCCGACAAGCGGGTCAAGGACCTGACGGAGGACGAAGTTTCCAAGCTCCGTGAGGCAATCGAGCACAACGTCACGGTGGAAGGCGACCTTCGCCGCAACATCGCGATGGATATCAAGAGACTGATCGAAATCGGCTCTTACAGAGGCACCCGCCACAGAAAGGGTCTGCCTGTCCGCGGACAGCGTTCCAAGACCAACGCCCGCACTCGCAAGGGTCCCCGTAAGACCATTGCTAACAAGAAGCAGTAAGGAGGGCAAGTACTGTGGCTGCACCTAAGAATTCTCAGGCCGCCGGCAAGAAGGTGGCAATCAAGAAGCGCCGCGAGCGCAAGAATATTGAAAAGGGCGCTGTGCATATTCGCTCTTCCTTCAATAACACCCTCGTTACCATCACCGATGTCGCGGGCAACGCGATTTCCTGGGCGTCCGCCGGCGGACTCGGCGTCCGCGGCTCCCGTAAGAGCACTCCCTTTGCAGCTCAGACCGCTGCGGAGACTGCTGCCAAGGCTGCCATGGAGCATGGTCTGAAGTCCGTTGAGGTTTTTGTCAGAGGTCCCGGATCCGGCCGTGAGGCTGCTATCCGTGCTCTGCAGACTGTGGGTCTTGAGGTCACCATGATCAAGGACGTGACCCCCATTCCCCACAACGGCTGCCGCCCGCCCAAGAGACGCCGCGTCTAATTCTATCGGAGGTAATAGTAAATGGCTAGATATACCGGACCTTCCTGCCGCCTTTGCCGCAGAGAGGGTAAGAAGCTCTTCCTGAAGGGCGATCGCTGCTACAGCGAGAAGTGCGCTCTCGCACGCCGTCCCTTCGCCCCCGGACAGCATGGCCAGGGCCGCGCAAAGACCAAGGAATACGGCCTGATGCTCCGTGAGAAGCAGATGACCAAGCGGTTCTATGGTCTGTCCGAGTCCCAGTTCCGCAAGTACTTCGAGATGGCCACCAAGAAGGACGGCGTTGTGGGTGAAAACCTGCTCATCCTTCTTGAGACCCGTCTGGACAACGTTGTTTATCGTCTCGGTCTGGCTATGTCCCGCGCCGAGGCAAGACAGCTTGTTCGTCACGCTCACTTCTCCGTCAACGGCAAGAAGGTCAACATTCCTTCCTACCTGGTGAAGGCCGGCGACGTTATCGCCGTTCGTGAGAACAGCCGTTCCAGCGACAAGATCAAGGCTGTCATCGAGGCCAATGCATCCAAACCCATGCCCGGCTGGCTGGAGTTCAACGCTTCCGCCTACGAGGGCAAGCTCGTTGCAATGCCCACCCGTGCGGATATCGACCTCCCGGTGGAGGAACACCTGATCGTCGAGCTGTATTCCAAATAATCCCTTTCGACGCAGTAGTCAGTGTTTGTTACTGAAAGAGGCGGCCTGAGGGCTGCCACACAAAGGGGGTAAAATTACATGATTGAAATGCAGAAGTCGACGCTGGAGTGCGTTGATTCGGCGGCGGACGGTTCCTACGGCAAGTTTGTCATCGAACCTCTCCAGCGCGGCTACGGAGCAACGCTTGGTAACTCTCTGCGCAGAGTGCTCCTTTCCAGTCTCCCCGGTACAGCTGTGACCAGCATTAAAATCGGTGGCATCCAGCATGAGTTTTCCACCGTTCCCGGTGTAAAGGAGGACGTGACTGAGATCGTTCTGAACGTCAAGTCCGTCATTGCAAAGCTCCATTCTCCGGGTGTTAAGATCACCTATATCGAGGCTGAAGGCCCCTGCGATATTACTGCCGGCGACATTATCGGTGACAGCGAGGTTGAGATCCTCAACCCCGACCTGCACATTGCAACGCTGGCGGAGGGTGCACATTTCTCTGCGGAGCTGACCTTTGCTCATGGCTTTGGTTACGTTTCTGCCGAGAAGAACAAGCCCGCCCAGTCCGTTATCGGACTGATTCCCGTTGACTCCATTTTCACACCGATCCTCAAGGTCAACTATACGGTCGAGAACACCCGCGTGGGCAACGTTACCGACTTTGACAGGCTGACCCTGGAGGTCTGGACGGATAAGACCATCGCCGCAAGCGAAGCCGTTTCTCTTTCCGCTCGGATCCTGACGGAGCATCTGCAGATCTTCGTCAATCTCTCGGAAGATCTCGGCACCTACCAAGTGGTCGAGCATACGGATGAGAATACCAATTCCGTTATGGATATGACCATCGAGGAACTGGACTTCTCGGTCCGCTCCTTCAACTGCCTCAAGCGCGCCGGTATCAACACCGTGGGCGACCTTGTCAGCAAGACGGAGGAAGACATGATGAAGGTCCGTAACCTCGGCCGTAAGTCCCTGGAGGAAGTGCTCAACAAGCTGGTCGCCATGGGCTTATCCCTTTCCAAAGAAGAAGAGTAGTCGCATAAGGAGGAAATAGACAATGCCCGGGACCCGTAAATTGGGCAGACCCACCGATCAGCGCATGGCTATGCTGCGCGCTATGGTGACCTATCTGCTGGAGAACGGCAAGATCGAGACGACCGTCGCCCGCGCCAAGGAGGTTCGCTCCCTGGCCGAGAAGATGATCACCCTCGGTAAGACGAAGGAGAATGTCCTCAGCGCCAAGCGCCAGGCTCTTTCCTTTATCACCAAGGAAGACGTCGTCAAGAAGCTGTTTGATGAGATCGCACCCAAGTATGCCGACCGCAACGGCGGTTATACTCGCATCATCAAGCTCGGCACCCGTCGCGGCGACAATGCCGAGACCGCTCTGCTGGAGCTCATCTAAGTCCAATCTGCAAGCCCCTCTTCGGGAAACCGGAGAGGGGTTTTTGTTGTATAATGAGTATCAAGTCTGTTCATGGATAGAAACAGAGCATGCTCGGGAACTCCGATTATTAAAGCACACAATTCCTATTGACAAAGTCATATATATTGTGTAGAATAGAACTGTCTATAGCGAGTGGACTGCAAGAGGGCAGTTTGAGATATTTTAATAAAAGGAGAATTCATCTATGGAAGAGAAGAAAATCAGAGTCCGTCGGATCTGTCTGACTGTTTGTATTGTTGCTGCTGCTTGTATTGCGGCAATACTTCTCTGCCTTTTTCTGCGGCCGGAGACGAAACCGGTAGACATCACTTTGAACGGATCTAAAGAGTATATTCTGGGAGATTTTACGCTCTCGAATGAACATCGCATCAACGATTATGTGGAATTTCAAGAGCTTAGATTTGACAATGCTGCCGTTCAAAATGCGGCAGTTGCGACAGCACCGGACGGCACCGTATACTTTCTTGCGGTAACGGCTAATGGAGCTGAACCCGACCGGATGGATACAGTAACGCTCTATCGGATGGCCACGGAGGATTGGGTAGAGCTTTACAGTTTTGAGATATATAGAGAAGTTGGACGCGATTCTTCCGGCCATTTTCTTTCGGTCTTTTGTGATGAAAAATCACGGGTTTTTCTCTTCAACTACACCATGAAATCAACCCGGCTGGAGGCGCGGATGTATGACCCAAAGACCGGGGAATGTAAAAACGTTGGCGAGTCCGGAAATATTTCATTTGTTCAAACCAACGGAAGGGCATGCTCGGATGGGGAAAAAGCTTATTTTGCATGTAACTCTTCGAATAATCCATGGTGCAATACCCTTACGTATGACTTTGAACGGATGGAATTCTCTAATTACGGCGTTGGATTTGATGGCGTGAGCGTTACTGTCTGTGAACTCGTGCATCGAGACGGCAGAATATATCTGCTCGTATCTGAAACGGATACGGATTATGATGTGAACCAAGAGACAATCGCATACAAGAATTGTCTTGCAGTTTATTGTCTTGAAAACTTCGGAACGGATAAACAGGCCTGTGTGTTCTCCCGTGAAATAGGGCCAAAATATGATTATCGTAACTGTTTCCATTCAGACGAACACATGCAAATGGATGACGAAGGAAATTTGTATGTGATGTTCATTGAAAAGAGCATACCTTCTACTCCGGTGGATGAGAAGTATGTGCTGGAAGTATTGTCACCCAACGGGGAACCTTTATACGCGAACGAGTATGACAGCATGCTGATATCCGATAATGAAACCACGTATCTGCGGTGGGGGATTTGCAGCTTTTTCTTTGGCACGGATGGAGAGTTATATGTGCTTGAACAGGCAACGGTATCTTCGGCGACTTCCTGTTGCTGCGTTATCGGCAGATTCTCCGGTGATAAGCATGAAATGCTTGGAGCGGTAACGGATACAATTGTATTGGATAATGTAATTATTAAAGTGAGCGGGCAGAAGTACAGTGCTGATCCTGCAAAGGATGGATGGATTTCTGATATTATCTGTAAAAACACCGTCGCAGAGGGCGGATACAGCTATATGCGTCTGCGGATGAAGAAAAAATAATGACATAAAAAATCCCCTGTTATGGAAAAACTGTTGATTTTACCATAATGGGGGATTTTTAATTGTTTGTTTTATGGAGCTGGTGGCAGGCCTTAATATACGGTTATCTCGCGGACGTAGCCCTGGAAAACGCCGTTTGTAATGATCTGGCGCTTGCCGCAGTCGCAGATGCCATCGTGCCGTTCGTGGAGGTGCCCGGCGAAGATTGCCCGGATGGCGGGCTCACTGCCGATATATCGCACGGTATCATAGGTTGCCTCGTCGCCGCACTGTCTTGCCCAGTTGCGCTCCTCGTATATGGTGCGGTATTTCTCCGGAGGTGTGAGCATATGGGGGAATTTGCGTCCCTTTGCCGCCATGATCGCAGCCTCTTCGGAATCAAAGAGGGGAATGTGGAGCAGCAGAATGATGGGATAGCCGCGGGAGGCTTCGGCTTTAAGACGCTCCATTTGCTCCGGCTTGAAACGGTAGTGAATGTTGTTTATGCTGACAAAATTTACGCCGCCGACAATACGGGAGGAGAAGGTCAGGTCGTGATCAAAATAAGACTGCACCACGGGAAAGACCTGAGCGCCCATAACCGGGTCGTTGTGGCCGATCTTGCCGGGGAGGGTCAGATCGTGATTGCCGATGAGTGTGATATGGTCGACCTCCGAGAGCATTTTCTTTGCAAAGGCAAAGTTCTCCGGGGTGTTGTAAACCGTCAGATCGCCCGTATGTATCACGAAAAGGCCATGCGCTTTGGCATATTCTATAGCCGCGGCAAAATGCTCGGTGTATGCCTCCTCTGTGGGGTTTCCCGGGCCGGGAAGATTGACATGGGTATCGGTCATGTGAAGCAGCCGCAGAGGTTCGGGTAACCCGATCTCTGCGGCTGCAGTCAATACCTTTAAATCGGCGGCGGTCATTTCAGACGCCAGCCGGAACCGGCTTTACCGTCCAGAACTTCGACACCCATGGCGGCAAGATCGTCACGGATACGATCGGCCACGTCAAAGCGCTTTTCCTTGCGCATATCGGCACGAAGCTGGAGGATATATTCGATATACTTGCCGCTGTCATCGCCGCCCTTGGCCGCAAATGTGAGGCCGAGAACGGGCACAAAGCACTCATCCACAACCCGGAGCAGCGCGGCGAGACGGCCGGCATCGGGTGCGCCCTTGGCACACTCGGTGTTGAGGGCCTTGGAGAGCTCGTAAACGGTGGAGATGGCAAGAGCGGTGTTGAAATCGTCATTCATCGCAGCCTCGAAATCGGCCTGCAGACGGGCGGCATCCGCATCCTCGACAGGTGCGGCATCTCCCGCACGGCGGCGGGCGGAGGCAATGGAGGCGCAGAGCTTGTCATAGATATCTCCGACCTCGGCGATCTTGGCGCGGTCAAAGTCGGTGGGCTTGCGGTAGTGGGCCTGCAGGATGTAGAAGCGGATAAGCATGGGATCAAACTCCGCAAAGAGATCAGGCAGGGTGATGAAGTTGCCGAGGGACTTGCCCATCTTCTGTCCGTTGACGGTAACGAGGTTGTTATGCACAAAGTATTTGACGAAGGGGCAGCCGTTGGCAGCTTCGGACTGGGCAATTTCGCAGTCGTGGTGGGGGAACATGTTGTCGATGCCGCCGCCATGAATGTCAAAGGTCTCGCCGAGGTACTTGCGGCTCATGACGGAGCACTCGATGTGCCAGCCGGGATAACCCTCGCCCCAGGGGGAGGGCCACTTCATCAGATGGCCGCCGTCGGCCTTCTTCCAGAGGGCAAAATCCTCCGGCTGCTCCTTGTCATCCGCAACATTGATACGGGAACCGGAGACGGTCTCGTCGATCTCGCGGTGGGAAAGCTTGCCGTAGTCCTTGAAGGAAGAAACACGGTAATAGACGTTGCCCGCATCGGTGACGTAGGCATAGCCCTTGTCAAGAAGCTCCTGTACCATGGCAATGATCTCAATGATATGGCCGGTGGCGCGGCAGGAGATGGTGGGCTTGCGGACACCGAGGGCATCCATGCAGTCAAAATAGAGGGTCTCGTAGCGGTAAGCGATCGCAACCGGATCCAGCGCTTCAAGGCGAGCCTGCTTCTGGATCTTGTCCTCGCCCTCGTCGGAGTCGCCGACAAGGTGGCCGACGTCGGTGATGTTCTGCACATATTTGACGTTGTAGCCAAGATACGTGAGGTAGCGGTGAATGATGTCAAAGCTGACGTAGCTCTTGGCATGGCCCACATGAGGCATGCCGTAGACCGTGGGGCCGCATACATACATGCCGACGTTTTTGCCCTGCAGAGGGATGAATTCCTCCTTGGTACGGGAGAGGGTATTGTAAATGGAAAGAGACATATAAAAAACACTCCTTACCGATTGTTTTTGAGTTATTGATTTTCCTTGTTTTCTTCGTCTGCGGTCTCCGGAGCCGGGGCATCCTTCCGGCGCCGGGCGAGAATGAGGCGGTTAAGAAAAATGGCCTGTGCAATGTGGATATAGGGGTAGAAGAGGATGCACATGTACTGGCCGAAGAGACTGGAAAGCAGATACCAGCCGGCAAAACTCACGCAGAAGATACAGAATTCAATGAGGTGACCGCGCATACAGCGCATGGATTCCAGCACCTTGCGGAAAAAGCTTCCGTTTCCGGGATCTTCAGCCAGCAAATAGGGAAGGGGCGCAAACCACATTGTGATGACGGTTGCAAGCAATACGATACCCTCACAGGCGGTGATCTGTGCGGAAAGGCGGGTGACTGTATCCACGACGGACATATCCGCCTCGGTACCTGCCCGGGCGGCCTCCATGACTTTGGCGGCGGCGGCGGAGTATTCCTCCAGATGGGCGGCAGACCAAAGCAGAGGCAGCCGCTGCAGAGGGAAGAGCACGACGTGCAGCGCAATGTTAAAAAGTGAATAACGAAGCCCTTCTTTAATCCGTGCGCCGTCACTGTACCAGGAGAAGACGGAGCTCAGGGGCTTTGGGGTTTCCCGGTCGAGGGCGAGCATATAATCGCACACGCCGAGAAAAATGGGGGATTCCAGCACCAGCGTTCCAAGCAGCAGAAGCTCCCGCGTTACATTCACGGTGATGCCGAGAAACTGAAATTCCGGACCGCTGAAGTTGATGCGGCCGAAAAAATCAGCCGCGAGGGTAAAGGGAAATAAATACAGGGCAAAAAGCACCAACAGCCGGAAATAGAAGATGGCGGAGATCGTCCTGGCTCGTTGTTTGATGATCAGTCTGCGCCGGCGCATGCCGACACGGGGCGTTTGCATAGATACAGGCTCCTTTCAGAGTGCGCGAAGGGACGTTGACGTTGTCACGCTGCGGGGGTGGTTGCCTCAGGGGTGGACTCGACTGAAGGCGTGGGATCTGCCGCGGGAGTCGGGGTAGGCACCGCAGTGGGTGTGGATGCCGGTGTAAGAGAAGGTGCGGGCGCTGCGGTGACGGCGGGGCCCTGCTTGACCTGCTTTGTGCAGGGAGAATAGGAAGAATTGTTGACCTTCTTACGGGAGACCTCGGTACCGTCGATGCGGACCACGCGCCAGACTTCGCAGGTATAGCCGTTCTCGCCCTTCTGGGTGACCTTGCTGGCGCCGGGAGCAAGGGAATTATCGGTGGTATATTTGGTGGTGTAGGCTGTGGTGGAGTTGATCTTGGTCTCCAGGGTCACGGTGCGCTCACCCTCTCCGATATATGCGGAGGTGCCGTACAGTGTGACGGTCAGAGTGCCGCCCGAGATGGTTGCGGAAAGATAGACGGGATCGGCATTGGAGTTTTTGAACCTGAAGTCAATAGAGCCGTAAACCACCGTGGCATCCTGGCCGATGGGGGTGTAATCCACGATGAAGCGGTGGGGACGGCGGTTGACGATGGCAAGCTCGGCCTTCAGGGCAGACATGTAGATCATGGAAGAGACCTGACAGATACCGCCGCCGAGGCCGTCCACAACCTCGCCGCCGGCAAAAATAGCGGCAGATTTGAAGCCGCGGGCAGCGGTGCGGGGACCGACGGAGCCGTTGAAGGAGAATTCGTCACCGGGCATAAGCACGATGCCGTTGCAGTGTTTCGCGGCAAGGGTGACGTTTACAGTGCGGTTGATCTCACGGACGTTGAAGGATGAGGTGGTGGTGCCGAGAATGTCGGAGAAGAACTCGCGGCCGGCAAGATCCTCATATTTGACCTCGGCCTCCAGTACCCGCAGGGGAAGGGCAAGATGCTCACCGTAGCCGAGTCCGGCAAGGGCCTTTTCTGCGGCGGCTTTATCGAAATCACGGCCATTCTTGTGAGCAACCACGGTGTAGGCCGTGGGCGAGGTGGCGTTGACCCGGGCGTTGACAGGGGCAACATACACGGCGGTATAGAGGGTCTCCACATTGATTGCGGCAGGCTCTGTGACCACGGGCTGCAGCTCCAGCGGAGAGAAATCACCGGCATTGATGCGGCGGCTAATTTCGGCAAGAGCGGCATCAACATCCAGCGCATAGCCGGGTGTGCCCGCAAGGACGGTCACGCTGTCTCCGGAGACGGTGTGGGAAAACTCGCGGACGGGAACGTAGACCTGATCTGCAAAACCGCCGAGACGGGCAGAGAGAAGCTCTGCCGCATAAGCGGAAGAAAGATCGATATTATACCCGTTGTCCCAGGCGGCGAAGATGGCCTTGATGCGGGCAAAGAGGGAGCCTTCGCGGCCGTAGCCGAGGAGCTTTTCCGTGACATCTGCCGTATCGTAGTGCATATTGAGCTCCTCCGTAGTGATGGAGAAGGTCTCGTCCCGGAAGGATACGGAAATGCTCTTATCCTTGAAGGCGGTATCATTGAGCTCGTTTAAGCGCACGCGGATCTCCGCCGCGTTGAGGCCGGAGAAGTCGGTTCCCATGACACTGACACCGGGATAAACGCTTTTCTTACCGTATACAAACCACAAAAGGGCGCAGAAAAGCAGCACGACCACACCGCCGACCGCAGCGAGGGTGATCCACAGCGGTTTGCGGGAACGTGCGGGCTTGTTTGCGGGAAGGGCGGATTCCGCCGGTGCATCCTCTGCCGTCTCTTCGGCAGACACGGTTTCGGGTACGCTTTCAGCGGGAGCCGCATCGGCGGAAACATCGATGACGGGAGGAACTTCCTCCTGCTCGGGGGATTCCGCAATGGCCTCGTGGATGGCCTCGGCAGTATTTTCGTCCGCAATGGTCCGGATGGAGTCCAGAAGCTCCTCCGGGGCGGTATCGGGGGTCTTTTCGATGTCAGACATGGGTCAGAATTCTCCTTGGATGCCCGAAGTATGGGCGGGAAATGATCAGAACTTGAAATAGGATGCGGCGTTGTCATGGCAGATGCCGCAGACGATGGTCTCCAGCATCCTGCGATCGTTGGGGTACTCGCCGCGGGCGACGTAGCCGCCTACCAGCTCACAGACGATACGGCGGAAATACTCATGGCGGGGATAGGAGAGGAAGGAGCGGGAGTCAGTGAGCATACCGACGAAGCGGGAGAGCATTCCGAGGCTGGCAAGATCGGTCATCTGGCGGCGCATGCCCTCCAGATGGTCGGCAAACCACCAGGCGGAACCAAACTGGACCTTGCCGGCAGCGGAGCCGTCGGCAAAGGTACCGGTCAGGGCACCGATGGGATAGTTATCCTTGGGATTGAGGGTGTAGACGATGGTGCGGGGAAGGGCACCGTTGGAGGACAGGTCATCCAGCAGGCGTGCAAGGGCGCAGGCGAGGGGATGATCGGCCATAACGTCGTAGCCGGTGTCGCGGCCGAGAGCCTCGAACATACGGGTGTTGTTGTTGCGCAGGGCACCGAAGTGCAGCTGCATGGTCCAGTCGCGGGCAGCAATCATGGCACCGAGGGCACGGATCATGTAGCCCTGATAGCCTTCCATATCCTCGGCGGAGATGCGCTCACCGGCGAGGCAGCGGTCAAAGACATCTGCGGCGCGGAAGGCGGAATAGGTGATGGCGGGGCACTTTTCAAAGGCATGGTCGGAGAGGCGGCAGCCGCACTCGGCAAAGTAGTCCATGCGCTTCTCCAGTGCCTTCAGCAGGGCGGCAAGAGAGGTGATGCGCACGCCGGCGGCGCGGCCCAGCTCCTTGAGATAGTCCTTGAAATCGTCACGGGAGAGATCCATGGCGCGGTCGGGGCGATAGGTGGGCAGGACCTTCACGGCAAAGCCGCTCTCGGCAATGGCCTTGTGCCAGCGCAGGTCGTCGGCGGGATCGTCGGTGGTGCACACCAGCTCAACGCCGGAGCGCAGCATCAGGCCGCGGGCGCTCATATCGGGGCGGGCCAGCAGCTCGTTGCACTTTGCATAGATCTCCGGTGCGGTCTCCGGGGTGAGAGGGGTGTCAATGCCGAAGAAGCGCTGCAGCTCCAGGTGTGTCCAGTGGTAGAGGGGATTGCCGATGGCGCGGGAGAGGGTATCTGCCCAGGCGAGGAACTTTTCGTAATCGTCGGCATCACCGGTGATGTAACGCTCGTCGACGCCGTTGATGCGCATCATGCGCCACTTGTAGTGGTCGCCGCCGAGCCATGCTTCGGTGATGGAACGGAAGCGGTGATCCTCCGCGATCTCGCGGGGGTTAAGATGGCAGTGATAATCGATGATGGGCAGCTTTTCCGCAAAGTCGTGGTACAGGCTGCGAGCCTCGTCGGTGGTGAGAAGGAAATCGGCATCCATAAATTTCTGCATATCTGTGTCCGCCTTTCAAAAATCTATCAAAATTATGTACATAGAATACCATATTAATTTTAGCAGAAAAGTCTCCGTTTGTACATAGCAAACTGAACAAATAAGCATACAAAAAAGCCGGCGAAATGATCGCCGGCTTTTTGGGAAAGTGTTTGGGTTCAAGGGGGGGAGCTTCTTTCTGCACGATATGTACCGATACCGGCTTTGGGTTTATTCTGTCCCCCGATTCGGAATATTCGTCGGTGGCTCTCCTGTGGGTAACGGATCCGTCCGTGGAGGACGGTCGGCGGGATCGACATAGAACATCCCGATGCCGAAGTTGGTCAAAACGTGCGTGTCATAGTCGCCGTAAAGTTCCATGTGCGTGACCTGCGGTTCCGTCCCTTCAAAGGCATAACGGATCTCCAGAATCCCGTCAGTCAGCAAATGAAAGGAGGAAAACACGGAAAAATCGATTCCTGCCTCCGCCCGCTCTCTGTGCGGTTTTTCCTTCAGTATCGTCGTTGGATCGATTTGTGTGATCTCTGAAATGGACGATCCGATACCGATCCCGGAAAAATCCACATAGCACAGTTCTTTGCAGGAATAAAGGATCGGGTCTCCGTTTGTAACGGCCCCATATCCGGTGACGTCTCCGGACATATCCAAAACTGCCGCCTGAAAAAACGGTGCATATATGTATGCCTTCTCCCCAGAAGGCAGGGTCATACCGGTAACGCCATAAAACTTCCTGTAGGCATCATTGCTGTCTTTCAATTCCCGAAAAAACTGAAATTCTGTCATTTCTCCGTTGTCCTTATCGGGATCGTTATGAAAATGCAGAAAATTCATATGCAGGTCTTGATAGTCCAGTGAAAAATCCGTCACGGCGGTGATCGCAGAAGTGCCGCCACCGACATAACTGCGGCTCTCAAGAAACTCCGGAAAGCTTTGCACGGTCTTTTCATCCGCAGATTTTGCATACATTCGGTCGTAAGCCTCTTGTGCATTGGTATAAGAGTTAGAGGAACAAGAGACACAGAAAGAAACGAAAAATAGAAGAATAAGAAAAGCATACCAGTTTTTATTCATTATATTTTCCTCCTTCCTTTTTACCCGGGAGAATTCCCGGAATGACCGGGGTGGACGGCCTCGTACAAAGATCGGAGCGCGGTGAAGCGTATCGGTGTTTCGCCTCAACTTAATTATATAGGAATGAAGCAAATGTTGTCAAGAAAAAGCGAGACGCGCATGCCCTGCATGCGCGTCTCGCATATGACTTGGGTTGAAATAATCGAGGAAATCAATACTCGGTATAGCCCTCGAAGACGAGCTTTGCGTTGCCGGAGAGGAAGACGCCTTCGTCGGAGTAGTTGACCAGCAGGTCGCCGCCGGTCAGCTTGACGGTGATATCCTCGCCCTTCTTGCAGAAGCCGTTTTCCACGGCGGCGACGACTGCGGCGCAGGCACCGGTGCCGCAGGCAGGGGTCTCGCCGTTGCCGCGCTCGTAGACACGCATCTTGATGGTGTGCGGATTGACGACGCGGATGAACTCGGTGTTGATGCGCTCGGGGAAGAAGGGCGCGCTCTCAAAGAGGGGGCCGACACCGGCAACGTCCGCGCGGTCCACGTTGTCACAGAAGATGACGCAGTGGGGGTTGCCAACGGAGACGCAGGTGATGCGGTATTCCTTGCCGCCGACGGTGACGGGGGTATCGATGAGTGTCTCGCCGGGCAGGGTGGTGGGAAGGCTTGCCGCGGAGAGATCGGCCTTGCCCATGCAGACGGTGACGTAGTTGACCTTGCCGTTGCGGGTGTAGAGCTTGAGCTCACGCACGCCGCTGGCGGTCTCGACGGTGACGGTCTCCTTGCGGACGATGCCCTTATCGTAGACGTATTTACCCACGCAGCGGATGCAGTTGCCGGCCATGCGGCCCTCGCTGCCGTCGGTGTTGAAGATGCGCATGCGGCAGTCGGCCACGTCGGAATTCTCGATGAGCACGATGCCGTCGGCACCGACACCGGTGTGGGGGCGGCAGAGGTTGACGCAGAGGGATTCCGGGCAGGTGATGCGAAGGTCGCGGTTGTCGATGAAGATGTAATCGTCACCGGAGCCCTGCATCTTGGAGAAGGAAAGGGTCTGGCGGGAACGACGCAGGTGATTGATGTCCACCAGCTCGGTGTTGAGCTCGTTGAAACGGCTGGCAACGATATCGGCCAGGGCGTTTGCGGTATCAAGGGAGGTCAGGCAGACGATGGAGTGCAGCATCGCACGGCGGTGCAGCTCGATGTAGTCATCCGCGCCGGTGTCGTGGATGGCGCCGGTGTAGATGATGTAACTGATCTTGCCCTCGTCGATGAGATTGTAAACGGTGGGATCCTCCTGAGGCGCGGGAACGACGGTGGTCTCGATGCCGAGCCCCTCGATGGCGCGGTTGGTCTCGGGGGTGACGTAGAGGGTCATGCCGAGGTCGGAGAACTTCTTTGCGATGCCGACGATCTCGTAGCTGTCGTGGGTATCCACGCAGATGAAGACGCCGCAGTCCGCCGCCTGGGCGGTGGTGACGATGTTGCCGGCGGCGGTGAGACCTTTGAAGAGAGCCTCGTTGAGGTTCTTGCCGATGCCGAGCACCTCACCGGTGGACTTCATCTCCGGGCCGAGGCGGGAATTGGCATCCAGCAGCTTCTCAAAGGAGAAGACGGGGACCTTGACGGTGTAGTAGGGCGGCGTGCGGTACAGGCCGGTGCCGTAGCCCTGCTCGGCGAGGGTCTGACCGACCATCACGCGGGCGGCGAGGTCGACCATGGGGATGCCGGTGACCTTGCTGATGTAGGGAACGGTGCGGGAGGCGCGGGGGTTGACCTCAATGACGTAGAGCTCGTTGTGATAGATGAGGTACTGGATGTTGACCAGACCGCGGGTTCCCATGGCGAGGGCGAGGCGGGTGGAATAATCCACCACCTTTTCCAGCATCTTATCGTTGATGTTGTAGGGCGGATAAACGGCGATGGAGTCACCGCTGTGGACACCGGCGCGCTCCACGTGCTCCATAACGCCGGGGATGAGAACGTCCTTACCGTCGGAGATGACATCGACCTCCAGCTCAGTACCCATCATATACTTGTCGACCAGAACGGGATTCTCGATCTTTCCGGCGAGGATGCGGGTCATGTAGATGCGCACGTCCTCATCGGAGCGGGCGATGGTCATGTTCTGACCGCCGATGACGTAGGAGGGACGGAGCAGCACGGGATAACCGAGGCGGTTGGCCGCGGCAAGAGCCTCGTCCATGGTGAGAACGCCGCAGCCCTGGGGACGGCGGATGTTGAACTGCTCCAGCAGCGCATCAAAGCGCTCGCGGTCCTCGGCAACGTCGATGCTCTCGGCGGAGGTGCCGAAGATGCGGATGCCGCTGCGATCGAGGAACTGGGTGAGCTTGATGGCGGTCTGACCGCCAAAGGCCACCACAACGCCCTCGGGATGCTCTTTTTCGATGATGTTCATGACATCCTCGCTGGTCAGCGGCTCGAAATAGAGACGGTCGGAGGTATCGTAGTCGGTGGAAACGGTCTCGGGGTTGTTGTTGACGATGACAACGTCGTAACCGAGCTTCTTCAGTGCCCAAACGCAATGGACGGAGGAGTAGTCAAACTCGATACCCTGTCCGATGCGGATGGGGCCGGAGCCGAGCACCAGAATACGGGGCTTGGGAGAGGCGGCAAAGCGCTCGGCTTCGCACTCCTCGTCGTAGGTGGCGTAAAAATAAGGGGTCTGGGCATCAAATTCGGCGGCGCAGGTGTCCACCATCTTGTACACGCAGGGGATATGGGGCAGATCCTTGCGGCCGGAGATGCGGGAAAGGGCTGCATCGGGATAGCCGAGCTTCTTTCCGAGCCTGTAATCCTCGTCGGAAAGGCCGCCGGCAATGCGGGCCTCGAAATCGGCGAGGTTCTTCATCTTGCAGAGGAACCACTCGTCGATGGCGGTGATGCGGTGGATCTCGTCGATGGACATGCCGGACTTCAGCGCCTCAAAGACGGTGAAGAGACGGCGGTCATTGAGCTCGGCAAGGCGCTCGGTAAGAGGCTTGTCCGAGAGGGGCGAGGCATTGAGGGTGTCCAGAGAGATCTCACAGCCGCGCACGGCCTTCATGAGAGCGGCCTCGAAGGTGGAGGCGATGGACATGACCTCGCCGGTGGCTTTCATCTGGGTGCCAAGGCTGCGGCTTGCGCCGGCAAACTTGTCAAAGGGCCACTTGGGAAACTTGACGACCACGTAGTCCACGCTGGGCTCAAAGCAGGCGCAGGTGACACCGGTGATGTCGTTCTTGATCTCCGGCAGGGTGTAGCCGAGGGCGACCTTGGTGGTGATCTTCGCAATGGGGTAGCCGGTGGCCTTGCTGGCCAGAGCGGAGGAGCGGGAAACGCGGGGGTTGACCTCGATAACGGCGTATTCAAAGCTCTCGGGATTGAGGGCAAACTGGCAGTTGCAGCCGCCGACGATGCCGAGGGCATCGATGATCTTCAGGGAGGCGGCGCGGAGCATCTCATATTCCTTGGGGGAGAGGGTGAGCGCCGGGGCGACAACGACGCTGTCGCCGGTGTGAACGCCGACGGCATCCACGTTTTCCATGCTGCAAACGGCAATGGCGTTGCCCGCGCTGTCGCGCATGGTCTCAAATTCGATCTCTTTCCAGCCGAAAATGTACTTCTCGACAAGGATCTGGGTGATAGGGGAACGGTCAAGACCCGTCTGGGCGATGACGCGCATCTCATCCTCGCTGTAGGCAACACCGCCGCCGGAGCCGCCGAGGGTGAAGGCGGGACGGACGATGACGGGGTAGCCGATGCGGGCGGCGATCTCCAGCGCAGTGGGCAGATCGTTGGCAATATCGGAGGGGATGCAGGGCTGGTCGATGGACTCCATGGTATCCTTGAAGAGCTGACGGTCCTCGGCGCGGTCGATGGCTTCGGCGTTGGTGCCGAGCAGCTTGACACCCATGCGGTCAAGATAGCCTTCCTTATCCAGCTTCATGGCGAGGGTCAGACCGGTCTGACCGCCGAGGCCGGCGAGGATGCTGTCGGGCTTTTCCTTTTCAATGATGCGCTTGAGGGTGGTCTCGGTGAGGGGCTCGAGATAGATCTCGTCGGCAAAGGCCGAGTCGGTCCTGATGGTGGCGGGGTTGGAG
>JAFQKV010000118.1 GCA_017414715.1 Clostridia bacterium | reverse complement strand
TACAGCACAAGCAAAATGACCGGCGTGATGAGGGAGGTAAAGAACATGCCCTTATCCTTGAAAAACAGACGCATATTGCGGCGCACAAGTGCCAAAAAGGTTTTCATTTCTCTTCGCCTCCTTCCAGTTTTCGTCCCGTTACGTTGAGAAAAACGTCATCCATGCAGCCCTTCGTGATCTCATAATCCCGGAAGACCTCCGGATGGGAAAGAATGAGCTTTGTGGCCGCGGCCGTATCCGGCACAGTGATACGGAAAGCATCCCGCAGTTTCTCCGCCGGAAGGCCGAGTCCGGCGACTTCCTCGGCTGTAGTGTTGTAGAGGGTGATATGGTCGCCCGTCCATGCGTTTTTCAGCTCCAGCGGCGAGCCTTCGGCAGCAATGCGGCCATGATCCAGAATGATGACCGAATCGGCCTCCGCCGCTTCCTCCATATAATGGGTGGTAAGAAAGACCGTCAGCCCTTCCTCCCGCCGCAGATCCTCCACCACCTGCCACAGAAGCTTCCGTGTCTGGGGATCCAGTCCCGTGGTGGGTTCATCGAGTATCAGCAGGCGCGGGCGGTGCAGAAGTGCCCGCGCAATGTCGATCCTGCGGCGCTGACCTCCGGAAAGCTTGCGCAGCGGACGCCGCAGAAGATCCCGAAGCTCCAACCGCTCGGACAGTTCCGAAACTCTTGCGCGGAATTCCGCCCCGGTGATCCCGTAGAGGGCTGCGCGGCTTTCGAGGTTATCCCAGACGCTTAAAGGGCCGTCCAGCCGACTCCCCTGATATACAACACCAATTGCTTTACGTACCCGTTCCGGCTCCCGGTCAATATCTGCGCCGCAGACGCTCACCGTACCGCTGTCCTTGGAAAGGGCGGTGCAGATAATATTGATGGTGGTGGATTTTCCCGCACCGTTCTCACCGAGGAAGGCAAAAAGCTCCCCTTCCCTCACCGAAAAGGTCAGGTCGTGCACGGCCTGTATATCCCCGTAGGCTTTGCACAGTCCGCGAATGTCAATCATGTTTCCCATTTTCCGTAAATCCTTTCACGCCGGGAGGTGTGATCCCCAGCTTCTGAAAATAAATCTCCAGGGTTCGTCCGATAAAGATGTCTGCGGGTTTGTAGCCCGTATGCAGTCTCCCGTCCTCTATCGAAAGCTTCATCAGCCGTTCAAGTAACGATGCGTCACCGCCGGTAAAGAGCTGCACCATCTCCCAGAATTCCGCGGCAAAGGCCTGCCCTTCCGCTCCCGCTGGATCTGCATCCTGCGCAGCAAGTTCCTCTGCCCACAGGATCAGCCGCTGATGCGCGCCGTTGATCCGATCGCTCTGCGGGCGGTCGAAGGCCCGGAAATGCGTCATGATCTCCTCGTCAAAGTACTTGATCATGCGGTAGTCGGCATTGTTTTCTCGAAGGCTCTCGATAATGGCCGCTATTTTTTCAAAATCCACACACTCCATCTGCAGGACCTCTTCCCGCAGACGGCAGATGGTCTCAAGGGTTTGGGACAGCTCTGTGATCTCGCGCCGAAGCGCCTTCTCCTGCCTCAGAAAAGCCTCCGCCACCTGTTCCCGGCTCTCCAGCGGGATGATCTGCTCCCGGATCTCCTTGAGAGAAAAACCGAGCTTTTTCAGCGACAGTATCTGATGGAGCAGCACCATATCCTTTTCGGAATAGAGTCTGCGTCCCCCCTCGCTTTCGCCGGAAGGGGGCAAAAGCCCGAGGCGGTCGTAATACTGCAGTGTCCGAACCGTGGTCCCAAGGCGCGCAGCCAGCTCTCCAACCGTCATAAAACCGTCGTTTGTCTTTTGCATGGATTCTTCACCTCTGCCTTCGTTTTACATTATACAACATGACGCAGGGTAATAAGCAAGACTTTTTTTGTGAAAAAATGATACGTGTCATTATACCGGTGCTCGTAAAACAGTTAACGGAGCGTACCGGCTTCAGTACGCTCCGTTTCTTGCGTTGATGGCTCCCCCTTGGCTCTCCCTCTGGGAGAGCTGTCGCCGTAGGTGACTGAGAGGGGCTTTCAGCCAACTTTGAATGGCCATGTCACCCCTCTCCGTCCTCGCTTCGCTCGGCCACCTCTCCCAAGGGGAGAGGCAAGGGACACACCCGGCGTACTGCACCGAAGTATATATAGAAATGCGGCCTTTATCTGACTGCTTTACAATTTGATAACTGCATCAAGACAGAGCGTAAGGGCATATTCATATGCATTACCGCCCCAGTTCCGCGCATCGTACGTATCAACATCTGCGAGGCTGTCTGCAGTATAAAGTATCATGCCCCATGTTGCGCCTCTGAAACCGGCACAAGCGGAAAGAGCAGAACATTCCATTTCTACAACTGCACAGCCTTCGCTTTTACGATAGGCCACTTTTTCTTTGGTTTCACGGAAAAATCCATCGGTTGACCAAGTGATGACTTCTTGATATTTCATGCCGTGTTCAAGGATTGTTTGCTCGATGGCTTTTCTCGCCTTCTCACTGACATCCATAAATCGCGAGGGTGGCGCATAGTGATAAGATGTTCCCTCATCACGAAGAGACTTGTTCGGAACGAGAAATGTACTTTCGGGGATTTTTTCAAGAGCACCGCAGCTACCTGCCGAGATAATCTCACGGACACCGTAACCAATCAGCCAATCCAGTATCTGCGTTGCAGGTGCAGCGCCAACAGGTGCTTGGCAAAGCACGACCTCCTCCCCTTTGTACCTTGTAATATAAATGGGGTAATGCTTTGTTGCACTCACAAATGTGGATACCTGTCTGGTATCCGTTTTACCGGCGTATTCATCTATATAATCGCCAAGAAAGGCAAAAACACATTTCTTGGGGAGGTTCAAACAGAGCTTCTCGTGAGTAGGATTAAGAACAGCCGTTTGTTCTGTGTCAAACTCTAAGATCGGTATTTCATTTTTAATAATAGCCATGGTATCTCTCCCATAAATCCGAGTTTGTCCGACTGTTTCGTCTATTTTATAAAAGTGATGAACTATACAAGAACAGTCCCGGAAGGATCACCTGCCGAGACTGTTACTGTTTTTCGGTGCCACGCCTTTACGACACGCTTCGTTTTGATCTTATTTCGCCATCTCCGCCTGGAGCTCGGAAAGATTGTAGGGCGTTTCCTGATAGACGTAATAGTTCAGCCAGTTGGAGAAGAGCAGGTTTGCATGGCTTCTCCAGTTGAAAAGAATGGGCTTTTCCGGATCGTCATCCACAAAATAGTTTGCAGGAACCTTCGGGTTGATGCCCGCATTCAGGTCGCGCAGGTACTCGCCCTTGAGGGTATCCCGGTCGTACTCCATATGGCCGAAAATGAAGATGCGGCGGCCGGATTCGGTGGAAACGAGGTGCACGCCGGCCTCGTCGCTCTCCGCAAGGATGCGGAGCTTGGGCTGTGCAAGGATATCCTCCCGGCGGACGGTGGTATTGCGGGAATGGGGAGCGTAGAAGATCTCGTCAAAGCCGCGCACCAGAGGATTCTTCGGACGGGTGACGCGGTGGGCGTAGATGCCGCTGAGCTTCTCCGGCAGGCGCTGCTTATCGATGCCGTAGTGGTAATACAGTCCGGCCTGGGCACCCCAGCAGATATGGATGGTGGAATAGACGTTGGTACGGGAGAACTCCATCAGGCGGCAAAGCTCGTCCCAGTAGTCCACCTGCTCAAAGGGCAAGGTCTCCACCGGCGCGCCGGTGATGATCATGCCGTCAAACCGCTCGTGAGAGACCTCGTCAAAGGTCTTGTAGAAGGCCTCCAGATGCTCTGCGGCGGTATTTTTGGACTGATGGGAATCCATGCGCAGAAGATTGAGCTCCACCTGCAGGGGCGAGTTTGCCAGCACGCGGGCCAACTGGATCTCGGTGGCGATCTTGGTGGGCATGAGATTGACAATAAGGATACGCAGGGGGCGGATATCCTGCATATGGGCGCGGGAGGAATGCATGACAAAGATATTCTCCTCCGCAAGCGCCGCAGAGGCCGGCAGGTCGTGGGGGATGATGAGGGGCATGGTTTTTCTACCTCTTTGGTTTACTTTGCTGCGGCCTTCAGCGCCTGCTCAAAGTCCGCAACGATATCTTCAATGTTCTCGCAGCCCACGGAAACGCGGATGAGCTCCGGCTTGATGCCGGCGGCGATCTGCTCAGCCTCGGAGAGCTGGCGGTGGGTTGTGGAAGAGGGATGCAGCACGCAGGAGCGGATATCGCCCACGTGGACGGCAAGGCTGACAAGCTTGAGCTGCTTGACAAACTCGTTTCCGGCTGCAAGGCCGCCCTTGATGCCGAAGGTCAGCACGCCGCCGGCGCCGAGAGGCATGTATTTCTTACCCAGCTCATAGTAGGGGTTATCGGAAAGGCCGGGATAGAAGACCCAGTCCACATAGGGGCTCGCGGCAAGATACTCGGCAAGGATCTGGGCATTTTTGACGTGGCGCTCCATGCGCAGATGGAGGGTCTCCAGACCGAGGTGGGTCAGGAAGGCATTCATGGGACTCATGGTGCAGCCAAAGTCGCGCAGCAGCTGGGCGCGCAGTTTAAGCGCAAAGGGGCAGGCGGGGAACTTTTCCACGTAGACAAGGCCGTGATAGCTTTCATCCGGCTCGCACAGGCCGGGATACTTGCCGGCCGCACGCCAGTCAAAGTTGCCGCCGTCGATGACGCAGCCACCCACAGCGAGTGCATGGCCGTCGGAATACTTGGTGGTGGAGTGAACGACGATGTTCGCGCCGTGCTCCAGCGGACGGCAGAGATAGGGGGTGGCAAGCGTGTTATCCACGATAAAGGGAATATTCAGTTCTTTTGCCACGGAGGAATACTTTTCAAAATCCAGCACGGAGAGAGCGGGGTTTCCAAGGGTCTCACCGAAGATGAGCTTGGTATTGGGGCGTGCCTCGGCAAGGATCTGCTCCCGGGTAAGGTCCGCCGTCAGGAAGGTGGTCTCGATACCAAGTTTCTTCAGAGAAACACCCAGCAGGTTGGAGGTACCGCCGTAGACATTGCTGGAGCAGAGGATGTGATCCCCTGCCGTGCAGATATTCAGGCAGGCGGTGAGGGATGCGGCCTGTCCGGAGGAGGTGCAGACAGCAGCGGTGCCGCCCTCCAGAAGGGCCATCTTCTCCTCCAGCGCGTTGACAGTGGGGTTGGAGATGCGGGAATACATATGGTCTGCGCTGTCCAGATCAAAGAGCTTAGCCACGTCCGCCGAGTCGTAATAGCGATAGGTTGTGGACTGGGCGATGGGCAGCGTCTGCGGCTCGCCGGAGGCAGCACGGTAGGTTCCGTGGATGCAGTTGGATTCAAGATGGAGGTTTTCCTTCATATTTGGCTTCCTTTCGTGGGGTGATATATTTTTGTGTATGTGTTTTTCTTTTGCAATTACATATCCGCCATATCCTCGCGGCGCATGCGGATCTCCTGCCACTCTTCCTTGGTGATGAGCACGTCGCGGGTCTTGGAGCCGGCAAAGGGGCCGACGATGCCGCGCTCCTCCATCTGGTCCATCAGACGGCCGGCACGGGCATGTCCGACACCAAGCTTGCGCTGCAGCATGGAGGTGGAGGCAAGACCGGAATTGACGATAAGCTCGATGGCCTGCATAAGAAGCTCGTCCTCATCCCCGGCAGCTTCACCGCCGGCGGCATCTCCGCCGGTCTTACTGCCCTTGCCGCCGTTCTCCGCGGCGATCTCGATCTGACGGATGACATCCTGATCGTAGGCGTTTTCCTTGTCCGCATGACCGCGTACAAAGTCGGTGACCGCCTCCACCTGAGCGGAGGAAACGTAGCAGCCCTGAATACGCATGGGCTTGGTGGACCCGATGGGGTTGAAGAGCATATCACCCTTACCGATGAGCTTTTCAGCGCCCATGGTATCCAGGATGATACGGGATTCCAGCTGAGAGGCCACGGAGAAGGCGATGCGGGAGGGGATATTGGCCTTCATCAGACCGGTGATAACGTCCGCCGAGGGGCGCTGGGTGGCGATGATGAGGTGCATTCCGGCGGCGCGGCCCATCTGTGCCACGCGGCAGATGGCCTCCTCCACCTCGTTTTTGGCAACGAGCATGAGGTCGGCCAGCTCGTCGATAACGATAACCGTCTGGGCGATCTTCTGCACGGGGGCGATCTCCCCCTCCTCCGCCGCGGCAGCGGCACGGCGCGCCATCTCGTCGTTGTACTCAAAGATGTTGCGCACGCCAATCTCAGAGAAGCGCTTATATCGGCTCATCATCTCCAGAACCGCCCACTGCAGTGCACCGGCGGCCTTCTTGGGATCGGTCACGACGGGGATAAGCAGATGGGGAATACCGTTGTAAACGCCCAGCTCGACCATTTTGGGGTCGACCATGATGAGCTTGACCTCGTCGGGGGTAGCCTTGTAGATAAGGCTGACCAGCAGGGAGTTGATGCACACCGACTTACCGGAACCGGTGGTACCGGCCACCAGCAGATGGGGCAGCTTTGCAATATCCCAGACCACGGGCTTGCCCGTGATGTTCATACCAAGGGCGACAGTGACGCGGCTCTTGCTGTCGGCAAAATCCCGGGATTCCAGCACGTCGCGCAGGTAAACGGAGGCCACCTCTCGGTTGGGCACCTCGATGCCGACGGCAGACTGGTCGGGGATGAGGACGATACGCACAGAGGGCGCACCCATGGCAATGGCAATATCATCGGAGAGATTGGTGATACGGGAAAGACGGATGCCGGAATTGAGCTGCATCTCATACCGGGTGATGGTGGGACCATGGGTAATATTGATGATATGCGCCTCCACACCGAAGCTGCGCAGAGTCTCCACCAGCTTCAGCGCACCGGCGCGGCTGTCGGCGGCGGCATTTTCGCCGAGATTCATATGATCGTTGCCGATCAGATCCAGCGGCGGATATGTATAGCTCTGCGGCAGCTCCGTCGTCTGGGTGCCGATCTCGCGGGCGATGGAATTGATCTCCTCCACGATCTCCTCGCGGGTGATCTTTTCCTCCAGATCAACGGCGGCCGTTTCCGGCTCCTCGGAAAGCAGGGAGCTTAAACGCTCGGCCTCCTCGCTCATGGGAGGCTCCTCCTTTGCCGGCGCGGGGACGGGCTTTTTCTCCGCTCTCTCTTTGTGCCTGCCGCTGTCCAGCGGGAAGTCGATTTTGGGACGGGTATAGTCCGCACCGTAATCGGTCAGGGGCAGCTGTTCCGCCACGGGAGGCTCCTCTTCGGAAATCTCGCGGGAAGCCTTCTTGCGGCGCTCGGCTTCGGCCACGGCATACTCCTCCCGTTTTTTGAGAATGACCGCGCGGAGCTTCATAAACAGCCTGCATACATGGCCGACAAAGTGTCCCACCGTCAGGCCGCATGCATAGATAAGCGCGACGCATCCGCCAAGGATGGCAAAAATGCGGGCAAGCACGATGGTAACGCAGCGTTCCAGCAGCTCACCCAGCCAGCCGGTGATAAGACCGGAGGCCGTACCGGCAGCGGCACCGTCGGTAAAATTGGGCAGATGGGTCAGCGCCATATCTCCTGCCCGGGGCAGGAAAAGATGTGCCGTGAGACCCACGGCGATGCAAACCAGATAGATCGCACAGAGCTGTGCAAGCCGGGAGGGTTTCTCTCGCTTGGGCATGGGGGCGAAGAGGAAAATCACGTGAATAATGAGAGCGAGGGGCAGCAGATAATAGCCGTAGCCCACGCTTCCGCTTCCAAGTGCAGCCATCCAGCGGACAAAGAACGCATCCTTGGTAAAGAAGGACGCGATAATCAGCACAGCAATAAAAAGCAGAATCGCCGATACCAATCCGTAGCGTTCAAATTTCGTTGCGCCGCGGCGGCTCTTCTTCTCCGGTGCGGAAGCTGTCTTCTTTTTCTTACTGTTCGTTTTCTTTCCAGCCATACTTTAACCTTCACTTCTGTATTTACATACGGTCAGCCAACCAGGGATACGATGACCGTCACAACGCCAACAATCGCACACCAGACGGAGAAAGGGGCAAATTTTCCGCTCTTTGCGATGCGGTTGACCATGCCGATGGCAAAATAACCCGTAACGCCCGAAACCACCATACCGATCAGACCGCCGAGCAGAAGCTCCGGCTCCAGCCCGCCGCCAAGAATATCGATGATATCCAGAAGCAGCGCCGCAAGGATGGTGGGGATGGACATCAAAAAGGAGAACTTTACGGCGTATTCCCGCTTAAAGCGGCGGGAGAAGCCGCCGGTGATGGTAGAACCGGAGCGGGAGATGCCGGGCAGCAGCGCCACCGTCTGGAAGAGGCCTACCACGAGGGCATCCTTCCAGGTGGTCTTCTCCACATCCTTATCCTGTCCGGGGCGAGCGGCAAGACGGTCTGCGATGAGCAGAAGCACCGCTGTCACAAGCAGCAGGCAGCCGACGAGGATGGTGGAGGAAAAGGCCGATTCGATATAACCCTTAAAGGGAAAAACCACAAAGAGGGGCAACAGCGAGACGATGACCAGCAGGAAGATGCGCATGCCGCGTCCGCGGGTTTCCTCCGCAGGAACTTCCTTTCCCATAAGAGAGCGCACAAAATTCCACAGATCCCGCAGGATCTCCGCGATATCCTTCCGATACGCTACACACACCGCCGCAAGGGTACCTGCATGAAGCATGACCGACAGAGTGAGTGCACTCTCTCCAAGATCAAAGAGAGCACCAAGCAGAGCCAGATGACCCGATGAGGATACCGGCAGGAACTCGGTCAGTCCCTGCACGATGCCCATAATAACCGCATATAAAATCTGATCCATAGTTTCAGCAACTCCGTTCCGTGGCATGACAGTACGCCACTGTATATTTTAACCCATTTTGCAGAAATTGACAATAGTAACCCGCAAAAAACCATGCCGACTTCCACATTTTTCCGGGCTCTTCCCTATCTTACGCCGACAGAGGCAAAAAAAGACGCCCCGCAGCTGTTCTGCGGGGCGAAATATACATTACGGGGTCAGGAAATGGTGTAGCTTCCGAGAACCATAACGGTGACATCACCGCTTGCTGCGCTGATGCCGCGCTTGGTCGTCTCGTTGGTCTCGACGGTAACGAGATAGAGATGGTTTGCGGTAAGCTTCGAATTGCCGTTGAGTACGTTGCCGGTGGTCATATCCACAAGACCGGGGTTGCCGGAGGCAACGAGGGTACCTGTGCCAAGCCGCAGCAGAACCTCACATCCCATGGTAAGATACATGGTTTTCCCCTTGGGAATGGTGACCTGCTTGAAGGTGGCGGAGGAGCCGCCGGAGGCGGACATCTCGCCTGCAAGAGCAGCGGCGAGCTTTCCAAGGAATTCGCTGTCATCCAGCATGGTCTTGTAATTGTTCTCCGTCATATTCACCAGGCTGTCTGTGTCGGAGGTCATCTGCTTGATCTTCTCGGCAAGGATCTTTTCAAATTCCGCCGTCTTTTCAGCAATGGCGGCATCCATCTCCTTGTCGATGGCGGGCGCGAGCACATCGTTTATGTAGCTCAGCGAGACCAGAGGATCGGCCTCCGTTCCGTAATCCGCCGCAAGAACGTAAAAACCGGTAGCCAGCAGGAACACCAGCATAACCGTACCGATGATTGCCATCCATTTTTTAGGGATCATTGTTTTTTCCTCCATCCTCCGGGGCCCGGAGCCACGGTCTCAAAGCCCGAAGCTGACAGCGATGGCGCCGTCCACCCGGTGCATTTCCTTTTCACCCAATGTGCCCATCTTGCCCCGCAGACGCCGCTTGTCGATGGTCCGGATCTGCTCCAAGAGTACCACCGAATCCCGGTCGAGCCCAAGCTCTTCCCCGGAAAGGGAAATATGTGTGGGCAGCCGCGCCTTATGCGTCTGCGAGGTGATGGCCGCCGCGATGACTGTGGGGCTGTACCGGTTGCCAACATCGTTCTGTACGATGAGCACCGGCCGTATGCCTCCCTGTTCGCAGCCCACCACCGGGCTTAAATCAGCAAAATAAATATCTCCGCGCCGTACATGGATCTCCATGGCTCTGCTCCTTCACAACAGTTTTCGGGGCAGCGGTTTGTGCCCTCGTCTCTATTGTGTCGGTATTCTGCACATTTTAATCATGCACGCAGAAATCATCTTTTATATTTTATCACAAGATGCTGGGAAATTCAAGCCTCCGCATCACCGATATATCCGCAGCCCACAACAAAGCCCTCCCGCAGGATGGCCGCCGTCTGTCCCGGCGCGGGCGCACGGACGGGCTCTTCAAACCGAATTTCCGCAGTTCCGCCCTTTCCCGGGATCACTTCGGCGGTAGCGGGCCGCTTGGTGTGGCGCACCTTGACCTGCGCATCAAAGGCCACGGGCAGCGGCGCATGCCACAGGCAATCCCGAAGCACGACCTCCTGCCGGTATTCCCCGCCTGCAGGGGCGAGCACCACACGGTGATTCACCGCATCGATGCGGGAAACATAGGCAGGATATCCAAGCGCAATACCAAGGCCCTTCCGCTGACCCACGGTGTAGCGGTGGATGCCGCGATGGCGGCCAAGAGCTTTGCCCTCTGCATCCACAAAATCGCCTTCGGGTGGAACTCCGAGGGTCCGCTCCACAAAGGCAGCATAATCGTTATCCGGGATAAAACAGATCTCCATACTGTCGGGACGTTCTGCCACAGAGATCCCTTTCTCCCTTGCGATCCGGCGCACCTCGTCCTTGGACAGGCCGCCCAGAGGGAACCGGCAGCGGGCAAGCGTATCCGCCCCCAGCCTGGCAAGCATATAGCTTTGATCCCGGGGAGAACCGTCATCCCACAGAAGCAGACTTCCGCAGGGATGCGGCCGCAGCTGTGCGTAATGACCGGTGGCGACCCATTCCGCACCGATACGGTCGGCCTCCGCGCAAAGGGCGGCAAACTTGACCGAAGGGTTACACATCACGCAGGGATTGGGGGTCCTGCCCCGGAGGTATTCCTCCGCAAAGGGAAGCTCCACCCGCTCCCGCAGAGCTGCGGAAATATCCGCCACACGAAATGCAATGCCGATATCCCCGGATACGGCGCGCGCGGCCGCAAGGTCTGCGTCCGCGCACATACTTCCGTTATGCAAAAACAGTCCGATGACCTCTGCGCCCCCCTGCAGGAGCAGGGCTGCGGCCACGGCGGAATCCACTCCGCCGGACAGGCCGAGCAGGACCTTACTCTTCATCGCGTTTCGCGTGGGCATGGCAGGACTTGCAGTCACCGGTGCAGCCCACGATGGGGGTGGGATCGATGCCCTTGCGCTTGTAATAATCCGCAATGGCGGACTTCACGGCCTCCTCAGCCAGCACAGAGCAGTGGATCTTCTGGGGAGGAAGACCCTCCAACGCCTCCACGACGGCGGAATTGGTCAGCTCCAGCGCCTCGGTGATCTTCTTGCCCTTGACCATTTCGGTGGCCATGGAAGAAGTGGCAACGGCAGCACCGCAACCAAAGGTCTGGAAGCTGACGTCCTCGATGACACCGTCATCACTGATCTTCATGTAGATCTTCATGATGTCGCCGCACTTCATATTGCCCACTTCGCCGATGGCATTGGCATCCTCCATCTCACCGACATTCCGGGGATTTGCAAAATGATCCATTACCTTATCCGTATACATAGTCAGTTCTCCAAACTTTCCTTATTTTTTGCTTTTCCAGACGGGGGACATGGCGCGCAGCTTCTCCACGATGGGGGGCAGCGCCTGCAGAATACGGTCAACATCCTCCTCGGTGTTGTAGCGGCCGAGCGAGAGGCGCAGAGAGCCGTGGGCCTCCTCATGACTGAGCCCCATGGAGGTCAGCACGTGGGAGGGATCCAGCGAGGCGGTGGAACAGGCCGAGCCGGAGGATGCGGCAATGCCCGCGATATCCAGCGACAGGATGATGCTCTCTCCTTCGATATAGCGGATGGAGAAGCTTGCTATGCCCGGCAGACGCTCGGTGGGATGGCCGGTAAGCACCGTTTCGGGCATCTGCAGAACGCCGGCGATGAGGCGGTCGCGCATGGCGGAGAGGCGGATGTACTCCTCCCGCATGTTGGCAACAGCCTCCGTCAGGGCAGTGGCCATAGCCATGATGCCGCCGACATTTTCCGTGCCGGAGCGACGGCGTTTTTCCTGTCCGCCGCCGTGAATAAGATTCTTCAGGCGGGTGCCGCGGCGCACATAGAGGAAACCGACACCCTTGGGTCCGTTGAACTTGTGGGCGGAGGCAGACAGCAGGTCCACCTGCATATCCTCCACGTCCACGGGGATGTGACCCATGGCCTGCACCGCATCCGTATGGAAGGTGACACCGAATTCACGGCAAATCGCACCGATCTCGGCGATGGGCTGGATGGTACCGACCTCGTTGTTCGCGGTCATAATGCTGCAAAGACAGGTGTCCGGCCGGATGGCGGCGCGCACCGCCTCGGGATCGATCCGTCCGAAGGCATCGGGCTTCAGAACGGTGAGCTCAAAGCCCTCCCGCTCCAGCTGCTCCAGCGGCTCCAGCACCGCGTGGTGCTCGATGGCGGAGGTGATGATATGGCGGCCCTTCTTTTCCGCGCCGTAGGCGGCGCCGCGCAGGGCCCAGTTGTCCGACTCGGTGCCGCCGCTGGTAAAGAAGATCTCCGCAGGGTCGGCCCCGATGACGGCGGCGACGGCTTCGCGGGCGGTGGCAAGGGCGGTCTGGGGCTTTGCCGCAAGGCTGTACATGGAGGAGGGATTTCCGAATTCCTCCGTCAGCCAGGGCAGCATGGCCTTCACCGCAGCCTCACTCATGGGCGTGGTGGCGGCATTATCGGCATAAACGTAATTTTTCTTCATAGTCGTTCTCGCTTCCGTAACAGTACGGCAAAGGCATTTTGCCGTATTATAATAATATATACTATTCTTCACCGCTTTTCAAGCGATGGAAGACACTTTTGTTGAAATCGCCATGAGTTTTTTGCTTTTTCTCTTTCTATTGTCAAATTCGATCCGTCATGGTATAATAATCAGGTTAATCTATGTGTTTTGAGGTGCCGTTTTGGATATTCAGACATTTGAGCAGATGCAGCTCCCCGAATTTATCATGAAGGCTGTGGCGGACATGGGCTTTGAGAAGCCCACCCCCGTGCAGACTCTCACCGTGCCGCCCCTGATGGAGCGGAAGGATATCATTGCAAAGGCTCCCACCGGCAGCGGCAAGACCTTTGCCTTCGGCATCCCCATTCTCTGCCATATCGATACCGCGAGCAAGGACATCCAGGTGCTGATTCTCGGCCCCACCCGCGAGCTGGTGCTGCAGATCTCCGATGAGCTGCGGGCGCTGGCAAAATATAAGCCTGAGCTGCGCATCACGCCCCTCTACGGTGGTCAGCCCATCGAAAAGCAGCAGAACGCGCTGAAAAAGAAGCCGCACATTATCGTCGCCACCCCCGGCCGTCTGCTGGACCTGCTTCATCGGCGCAGCCTGAAGCTCGACACCATCGAGACTGTTGTGCTGGACGAGGCCGACCGGATGCTGGACATGGGCTTTTTGCCCGATGTTTCCAAGATCCTTGAGCGGGTCAAAAACCGCAAAAATCTCGCCATGCTCTCCGCCACCATTTCCCGGGAGGTCATGGATATCTCCTGGGTCTACCAGCGGGATCCCGTGGAGCTGACGGTGCCGGAGGATAAGGAAAACAAGCCCCAGATCGCCCAGTACTGGCTCTCCTGCCTTGCCGTGCCGAAAAACGAGGCCACCCTGCGCATTCTGCGCCTTGCGGAGTTTGAGCGGGTCATCATCTTCTGCAACACCAAGAGCATGGTGCGCCGCCTTGCCGAGATTCTGCAGCATAAGGGCATCAATGCCGACTGTATCCACGGCGACAACACCCAGTCTCTGCGCGAGAAAGTTCTGCGCCGCTTCCGCAGCGGCGATCTGCAGGTGCTGGTGGCAACGGATGTCGCCGCCCGCGGCCTGGATATCCCCAATGTCGACTGCGTCATCAACTACGATCTGCCCCCGGAGAACGAATACTACGTGCACCGCATCGGCCGTACCGGCCGCGCCGGACGCACGGGCATGTCCTTCCTCTTTGTGGGCTATATGGACGATGTCCGTCTCAAGGATCTCATCCGCCGAACCCACAACGACGTCATCCCCGTCTATTTTGACGAAAACTGCAATCTCGTGCAGGACGTGGAAGAATAAAGCTTGAAAAGCATACAGCGCTCCACCGGCAGGTTCCGGGGGAGCGCTTCCTTTTTCTCCCTTCCGGAGGACCTTGCAGTTAGCCATTGCTAACCGCTATCAGTATACACCGCCGCAACAGTTTTGTCAAGGTTTTTTCCGACAAAAAGGCCCGTTTGCAAACGGGCCTTTTGATCGCATGTTATTCAGTTTGCCGGGGCAGGCAGGACCGATTCCGGATCCACGGGGCTGCCGTCCTTCCACACCTCAAAATGCAGATGCACAGGATCGATGGTCTCCCCCAGCGCCGTGGTTCCCACACCGCCGATGACATCTCCTGCCTCCACGGTCTCGCCCACCGTCACGGAAGGATTCTCCTGCAGGCCGGCATAGCGTGTGACGTACGCATCCGGATGGGATATCTCCACCGTCACGCCAAAAAGCCCGTCGGTATAGATCCGTGTAACCTCACCGGCGGCCGCAGCGCGCACCTGTGTGCCGACCTCGGCGCAGATGTCAATGCCCGCGTGCACCCGCCAGTCATTGAGGGTAGGATTATAGACCAGATCCTCACCGGAGAAGTCCGTGCCCACCTTTCCCGCCACCGGACGCATGAAGAAAGCCGCCGCCGGGGTAGGCGTTGCTGCCGGGGTAGGTACGGGGGTAGGTGTCGGGGTGGATGTGGGCTTGGGGATACTCGTAATGAGCTGATTAACCGGTTTGTCCGTGACGGAAGGATCCGGTTCGCTGTATGCAAGATTCAGATCCGGCAGAGGATCTGCCGCCGGGGGCTCCTCGGCGGCGCGGGTCATAACATAGCCGGATACTCCGATCACTGCGATACAGAGACCCAGGACTATGTAGAAGCCCTTGCCGTTGAGAAAACCCGCCGTTTTTTTCCAAACGCTGTTTTTCATGGATTTCTACACCTCCGGGCATAGTATGGACCCCGGCGTGCAGAAATAATCCCCTGTCTATCCTTTTATTTTTTCCAATTTGAAATCCGAATAGTAAGCCGCAAGAATCTCGGCATACCCTTTGCCCGAAAGCGCCAGCGCCCGGGCACCGTACTGGCTCATACCCACGCCGTGGCCGTAGCCTTTGGTGGTGAAGGTATAGATCCCCCCCGCAAAGGAAACGCTGAAATTGGAGGAACGCAGCCCGAGAAGCGCCCTAAGGTCGCTTCCCTTGACGGTCACGCCGCCGACCTTGACAGAAAGCACGCTTCCGGCATCCGAGCGTTTCCAGTCGGAAAACCAGGTTTTTCCCACAGGAAAGGTTGCCGATGTATATTTTGCGCGGAATTTTTCCTGAAATTCCTCCGACGTGATCTGCACTTCACCCGTAAATCCGGGAGCTTCCGCATCCCATGAGCTGTCGCGGGACTGCAGGTGAGGATCGTCAGAGCCCCAGATATCCTTTGCCGACTCGGTTTTCCCGGAGGAAATGGCAAAAAACACCGCCGCGATGGGTTCTCCGTCTGTCCCGGTCATGATCATGCCGTCAGTGGCCGTCACAGCCGCCCGCATCCGGGCGGTGTAGTCCGCCGCCTCGCCGCCCCAGGCTCCCGCCATGGCCGCCGGAGCCGTATATGCCATGCAGACGGTGGAATCGTCCGTCATATCCGCCCCGTCATACTGGCCTGCACCGCCCAGCATCCGGTAGGCGTAATAGGTTCGCGCCGCCACAGCCTGCGCCTTCAGCGCCTCCTCGGGATAAAGGGCGGGCATCTCGGCACAGAGCACCCCGACGAGATAATCCGCCAGGGTCATCTCCTCGATTTTTCCCTCCACGGACACCTTCAATACAATATCCGCATCCCCGGGGATGGGCGTTGGGCTGGGTGAAGGCGAGGGGCTCGGCGACAAAGCAGGCTCCGACGGCTGCGAAGAAGCATCCGTCTCACCGCCCGCCGGCGGCAGAGAGACCGCAGGCAGCTCCGGCGGTGCCGCCTCCGTCAGCGCAAGGGGCAGCAGATACCCTGCCGCCCACAGAAAAAAACAGACCAAAATTACTTTCTTCATTTTCCCGTCCTGTCCTTTCCCTTTGGTTTTTATATGTATATGGGACAGGCCGTGGAAATATGAAGGTGCCGGGCATTTCTGCCCGGCACCCGGAAAAATCAATTTACGTGTAAATATCCGCTCTCGTTGACGATCGCAAAGGAGCAGAAATACGTATAGGTTTTCTGCACGCTGTTTGTACCGTCATTGTACAGATAAATCGGTTTGATCAGTGTGTACGCCCCCGGGGTGAGACTGCCTGCCACATTCGAAATGTCGCAGGTCATACGCAGCTCTCCTTTCTCGGGAAGAACGTACATGGGGCCATACCAATCTTCTTTTTCGGCATGCGCAACAAGCTGTCCTAATTGTTCGTCATCCGTCTGGCGGTATATCAGGTACGTCTCGCCAACGACCAGCCTTTCCCCGGCAGGTGCAGAGCCGTCCCGTTTCAGAACAAGCTCCAGGGTATTTGCATCGCCAAACAGAACCTCCATTGTGATGCCGTCATACCAGTATGCGTAGCCCGGATCAACGCTTTCGCTGTCCTGCATACGGTAGATCTCGCTGACAGACCGCGCAGTCGTCTCCCCCTTCAGGAACCATAACTCGCCGTTCTTCTGCTCCAGCAGGAAATAGAAGGCGTCATTTCCGTAGTCGTATATCTCAATTGCAATATTGTTTTCCTTCCGTAGCCGGCGTGCCTTTGCCCGCTGGTCTTTTGCAAAAAGGAGATCAAAGTTTTCCCGGGTCAGCTCGGTGTAGCTGTCGTATTCGCCGGCAAGTCCGTCTCCGAAATAAATCATGCCGCCACTGGAAGGCACCCACAAAATCTCTCCGTTAAGGGCGGTATGCCAGTTTCCGTTTTCCTCCTCCAGATTATAGGACTTTCCGAGGAAGGAGGCCACGTCTTCCACAACAAACCGAATATAGGCGCGGTATTTCGTTTCCGGCTCCTTGGAAAACCAGAATTCCTTTTCCAAAAGGTAGCTCCCCTTTGAGAGCTTCACGCCCGCAAGCGAGATCCTTTCCTCATAGGAAACCCCGCTGCCAAGCTGATGCACACCGGAATCAAAGACCATATCCGCATTGATCTGCTCATCTCCGCACCAAAGCACATAGTTATCCCCAAAGCAGAGGGCATCCGTCTCACTATAGTTGATCCAGTTCATGATGATGTAGGGATCCGCAACCATAAGGTTATCGGATTGATGTTCAAAAACAACATCCTCACACTCCGCGGCACAGGTAAGCCCCACAACGTCCACGTTCTCCGACTGCCAGCCGGCCGTGACCGGATCGGTCAGAAAGCCGAGGGCGAGACATACGCACAGCACAACACCCACAAGACTCAGCCAGAAGGCCGGCTTTTTGTAGGAAAGCACCGCCGAAAGCCGCCCGCGAACGTCCTCCTCTCCAAAAGCAAGAGGACAGGCCAGGCTGAAGCGCCGGGTGCTTGCGGCCAGCAGCGCCTCGGAATAGCTCTTTCGCGCCGCAAGGTCCATATCCCGGATGACCCGCGCATCGCAGGCATATTCAATGTCCTTTGCAAAGGCCCGGAAGGCAAACCAGAAAACGGGATGGAACCAATATACCGTCAGCAGAAGAAAGCCCAGCGGCTTCCAGATATGATCCCGACGGGCAAGATGCGCCCTCTCATGCAGCAGCACCTGCGCCGCATCTGCCTCCGAGATGGCGGACGGAAGATAGATGCGCGGGCGGAAAATGCCTAAAACAAACGGTGCATCAACGGCATCGCACAGAAAAGTCTTTTCGTCACAGGCGATGGCAACGCGTACCCGGCGATGCAGAAGAATTCCGGATATAACGGCATAGAGAAGCATCACCGCCGCACCGGCAAGCCAGATCACCCCGGCGGCAAGCATGAGCATCTGCACGGGATTGACATTTGCCTCCGCCGTCGGGGCCAGCGTACCGGAGATCACAGGGTTGATCACCTCATTGACCGCCGGGATACCGCTTTCGATCGTCGGCGATGCGGATATAAGGATCTCCGGCGGGAGGGGCTCACGGCTGGGTATAAGGCTCAGAGCGCTTTCAATGGAAAAGGGCAGGCAAAGCCGCAGCCCGAGAAGCGCCCACATGCCCATACGGATCCCTTTGGGCAGCCGGGGAAAGATCAGCCGCACAACAAGGATCGCAAGGGCAAGCCAACCGGCAGAAAGGGCAAGATTGAAAAGCTCCAGAAAGAAACTCTGCATGACTTACGCCTCCGAAAATGCATCGATCATCCGCCGAAGCTCCGCTGCCTCCTCCGCCGTCAACTTCTTGCGGGATCCAAAGGCCGCTACAAAGGCGGGCAGTGATCCCGCAAAGGTATCCTCTACAAATCTTTCGCTCTGCATCGCATAGAACTCATCCCGCCCCACCAATACGGTGACGGTGGAATCCTTCGTTTCAAACAGCCCGCGCTCGTTGAACTTCTTCAGCACGGTGTAGGTGGTGGTACGCTTCCAGTTGAGCTCCTTTGCACACAGCTCCACCAGCTGCCGGGTGGTGAGGGGCGCATTTCCCCAGACGATATCCGCAAAACGTGCCTCGACGGCGCCAAGTCTTGTATCCTGCATATTGTATATCCTCCATACATTATGTGTAATCTTTTCTTTTAGTCTATCACGAATAAACGTAACTGTCAACCATAAAAAGAGCTGTCACCGTTTTTTCAGACAGGTGACAGCTCTTGAGATTCTGTTTTAATACTTTCTTACCACGGCAGAGACCCGGCCGAGGATGGTCGCCTCCGTGCCGTCGATGGGAGAATATTCGGGGTTTTCGGGCAGAAGCCACACCCTGCCGTCCTTTCGGGACAGCCGCTTGCAGGTGGCCTCATCGCCGATGAGCGCCACGACGATCTCCCCGTTTTCCGCCGTTTCCTGGCGGCGCACGACGATGAGATCCCCGTTGAGGATACCGGCATCGATCATGGAATCGCCCCGGACATGCAAAGCAAAGTGCTCCCCGCTTGCGCCGCTGCACTCCATAGGCAGGTAACCCTCAATGTTCTCCTCCGCCAGAATGGGTACGCCGGCGGCAACATTGCCGAGGATGGGCACGCGCATAACGCTTTCTCCGGGAAGGGTCAGCGTGCGCTTTTTGCCTGCGTCTCCCCGGTTAAGGAGTCCCCGCTCCGTCAGCACACGAAGATGGGCGTGCACCGTGGAGGGTGAGCGCAGCCCCACGGCGGCACAGATCTCGCGCACCGAAGGGGGATATCCTTCCCGGGCGGAGAACTGCTCGATAAAGGCAAGAATCTGCTGCTGTTTTTCCGACAGAGGCTTCATACGTGCTTCTCCTTTTCCGCTCTTTTCGCCGCTTTTGCACGGCTCCGTTCTTCACAGATGGCTTCCCGGCGGACATACCGCAGGGCGGTGGGGTTGAGGCCAAAGGTATTTCCCTCGCACATTTCCACGGGGGTAACGACCGTCTCCTGCTCCGGGATGAGGGTAAAGAGCGCCTCCTCCCCTTCTCCGAGGATAAAGACATAGCAGCCGTCCTCCATCCGGAAGGGATGGGTGCTCTGGGGCTCCAGCGCGAAGGGGGCACGCAGGCGGCAGAAGCCCGCCCGCTTTGCCCGGATGCGCACAAACTGCAGCTCGCCGTCCCGACGGGCGGCAGAAACGGTATAGCCGCCCTCGGCATGGAGGGTGAAGGATGCATCCTTCCACCGGTCGGGGCAGGCGGGGAATACGTTCAGCTCATCACCGTAGCTCTGCATGAGCATATCCACCATGGAGCTGACGGCGGCAAGGGGCGTCTCCGTCACGGGGCCGCCCTCCTCGCGGTACATGGTGCTTGGGCGGACAAAATCGCGCATCAGCCCGTCCAGATAGGAGATGGCAGCATTGCCGTCCCCCATCATGGCAAGCATGGAGGCCGCACCCGTCTGGGAGTAGCCCTCCAGCTCCTCGGGCATGGAGTGCCAGTGGGCCACCGAGCGGCGGATGCGCTCACAGTCGCTCTCCTTCTTGGCATCCAGAAGATGCAGAGGATAGAAGGCCAGCAGATGGGAATAGTGGCGGTGAGAATGGGCAAGGCGGGTGTTCCGGGCGATGAGCAGACCCTCTTTTTCATCCTCCGGGTATGCCGTCAGGTGATCGAGGGTGTTCTGCCAATCCGCAATGCGGGCATCGCCGCCAAGGCGGGTGTGCTCCGCGATGAGGGTCTCAAGCCCCCAGCGCAGCAGGGCGAGATCGTAGTTTGTGTCCTCATCCACGGCGAGATATTCCGGGCTCTCCGTGGGAGCGAGATGGAGAACACCGTCCGCATCGGAGGTGAGGAAATGGGTGTAGTATTTCACCGTACCGGCAAGCAGGGGCAGCACCGTCTCCGTGAGCATCTCCTCCTCCAGCGTGGTGCGGCAGAGGGTGTAGCACACAAAGAGCGCCCAGGTGAGGTTTCCAAGCTCCACCTTGTCGCCCTTCTGCTTCTCACGTCCGGGGACAAAGACATCGGAGCGGAGGCTGCGGCAGGTGTTGGTTCCGATGCCGTAGCAGCCCTCCCGGTAGGCAGGATCGATATTGAGATTGAGGTTTTCCATTTCCTTATGCAGGGTATCGGGCAGCGACCGGGCGATATCAAAAAGGCCGGTGGGGATCATGGGCGCATAGGTCAGCTGCACATTGAGATTCCAGAAGGCCGCAGGCCAGGAGGTGGTATAGCACCAGGGGCCCATGGTGTCGATGATGCGGCCGCCGGGACGGGCGGCGCAGGCCATCTTGTAGATCTGCATCCAGTAAAAATTTTCCCACACGGGATCGGAAACGGAGAGAAATGCCCGGGAATAGAGCTCGTGCCAGTAGGCAAGGTGTGCCTCCCGCGCGGGCGCGGTATCCGCAAGGCGGTCAAGGGTGGCGAGGGCTTCGGCGGCACTTCCCTCCCCGTCGGAGGTGGCGGCGGACAGCAGGAAGGTGTTCCCTTTCCGCTCGGTGCAGACGGTGTAAGAGCCGGAGGTGTAGAGAGGCTGCTCGTAGACCCTGCAGCCATTCTCCTCCCGCACCGGCAGAAGATCCCGGGGGGCGGGATGGTCGGGGCGGTAGCGTCCCCAGCTCTGAAGCTCCCGCATTTTGGTCTGGCGGGGCGTTTCCGCAGGCATGGGCTTAAATTCCGCCGGGGCGGTCTCCTCTCCCTCAGGCACAAGCTCCAGCACCAGAGCGTTTTCCTCCCGGGGGATCCACAGGCTCAGTTCCACGGCACCGCACTCGGTGAAAATTTTGCCGGAAAGGGTCGCATCATAGAGGGAAAGCCGCAGATCGCAGCCGGTGACGCGACCGCGGGTGCCGATCTCCACCGGTCCGAGCTGCAAACGCCCCTGGGCAAACTGCTTGTCCATGATGGTGTATTTCTCAAGCGGGCGGTTATCGTAAATATCCGTCCGGCCGGGCTTGATGTGCAGGCGGCCGCTTTCCTTATCCACGTACACCAGCGCGCCCATCACGCCGTTGCCAAGGAAGGGGCCCTCATCCCAGAAAGTGGGGATCTCCGTCCAGACGGGATCCTGCCGGGCGATAAATTTCCGCATATCCATAACACATTTCTCCTTTACGGGAAAAATCAAGCATAACTTCCTTTTTATTATAGCACATATGTTCCCTTTCGTAAAGTAAGAAGAATAAAAGAAGCACTCCGGAAAGTGTAAAACTTTCCGGAGTGCTTTGTCTATCTGCTTGAAACTTTTTCAACCTGACAATACGGTTTGAGCGACTCAAAATCCCATGTATCGTCATTTTTAACCGAGATCTTAAAAAAAGTTCCGTCATCGGCAAAGAAGCCGATGTGATGCCAGATGGCGGCAGTTGGATGATGTGCATCCGGCGGAACAATCTCACGGGCATAATACATTCCATCCTCGATATGCGCAAGCCCATGCACCTGCTTCACATCCTTTGCACTGAACTTTTCCAGGTACTGTGAAAAAACGATCATGTTTGCATCTCCGCTTGCGCCTTCTTTTCTGTATATCCAGGAAATCAGTTCTCCCGGTTCGACACGTTGACACGTAGAGAACAAATCCACCTCAATATTACCGCAAACAGTATACTCACCAACAGGATTTTTTAACCGATAGTAATAGGATTGGATACTGTTATACAGTTCTGTAAGCCCATGTATCCTCCACTCTTTTTCGCCCTCGCCAATCATTTCACGAAACTCTGCCTCGGAATGGAACAGGGGTTTCATCTCGCATCCGACTCCCCCATAATCTTCGATCGACTCAGAAGCAGATATGTTTTCGACGGAAGACGCCCCGACATCCGACACCGCCGGTTCTGCGGCACAGGCAGAAAGAGAAAACATAAAAAGCGCAAAAAGAAGCCACGTTTTATTCTTCCTCATAATTCTCCTCATTTCCTACAGGGTTATTGCTTCGACCTCCAAGAATCGCTGTTCTGCAAGCAGTACACCATGTGTTTACGGTACCTTTCAAAACGCTAATATAGTTCCATTTTCTTTTTCCAATTCCACTCATATTGAATGAACATACTCACAAGCTGTGTCAGGGTAATAAAGCCCGGTGCATAGGCCCAATGGATCATATACGCCCGCATTACCGGCGGCTCGGGGAAGTTCATAGCATAGGCAAAATACATCAGACCAACGAGCACCCAGGACATGACAAGCGTCACCAGCGCCCAAGGCAGAATGGCCTTAAAAAGCTCCCATCGGGTGAGCCGGGGTTCCTTGCCCCTGGGGATCTTCGGCGTGTGGTGGCGGTTGATGCAGAGCCAGTAAAACAGTCCCATAACGATACCCTGCATCAGCGGCAGCACAAAGACCGGCGCCTTGCGCAGATCAAGCAGCTGTCCCATAATCCCGTCAAAAAACCAGCGGCTGAGATGCATTGCCACCGTGGCTCCGATATGTGCCAATACCAGTCCCCAACGGCTCTTATTTTCTTCTTGTGTCATTATTCTTTACCCTACAGCATTTGAAAGGTTTGTGCAACCACTTTCACCTACTAATCCACATCCCGGGATTGCATGCGGAAAAAGTTTTCTGCGTTTCATCGTGTATCCTCTTTCTTTTTTGCCCGGGAGAATTCCCCGGGGGACCGGGGTGGACTGTCTCGTACAAAGATCGGAGCACGGTGAAGCGTATCGGTGTCCCGCCTCAATTTAATTATAAAGTAATCACTTGCTTTTGTCAATATTTCTAACGATTCCGACATGATTTCGTATTTTTTCACACAAAAAAGCGCCTTCCGCAGCATTGACGGAAGGCGCTTTCAGAACAGATTGTTCCTTATTTCAGCGGCATGCCCTTGGCAGTAAGGTCGGCGCAGGAGAAGAAGATGCGCACGTTGATGGCGCAGCCTTCCTCGCCACGGTAAACATCCACCACGCGGACGCCCTTGATGTAGGGGCAGGCGGCGGTTGGTTCATCCAAAATTAACACCGGTGTATCTTTATATATCGCACGAGCTATGGCCAAACGCTGCATTTCGCCCCCGGAAAACTCAACTCCATTTTCGTCGAAAATGCGATATAAAGAAGTGGATTCCACGTTTTCGGTCGCGGCTACTTTGTCAAACATATTAACCTTTACCAGCGCATCACGCAAACGCTCCGGCATCGGTTGATGCATTGCGCATATATTTTCGGAAATAGACATGGCAAAAAGCGTGTAATCCTGAAATACTGCTGCAAAATGGCGCATGTAATCCTGAGGCGCATATGCGGTGATATCTGTTTCGCCGAATAGGATCCTTCCCTGTGTGGGCTTATAGAGGCCGCACAGAAGCTTTGCAAAGGTGCTTTTTCCGGCGCCGTTCTCTCCGACAATCAGAAGGGTTTCGCCGGGGTTTATGGTGATATTAATGTTTTTGAGAGTATCCTGCTGGGCGTTTGGATAGCGAAAACAAACATTTTCAAAACGGATCGTTGCCCCGGAAACAGCCTCGTTTGCTGGGACTTTGATCTGCACGGGCTGTTCGATAAAGGAAAAGAAATTAAGGCAATCTGAATGAAGCAGAAAAACACTTCACCATAAGAATAACAGGCAGAGTCTTTTATTCTTATAAAAAACACAAAGGGCAAAACTGCTGTTGCAGCTTGCCCTTTTAATATGC
>JAFQKV010000117.1 GCA_017414715.1 Clostridia bacterium | reverse complement strand
TGATAATCGATTGCTGTTTGGTATCTTAAATCTTGCATTCATGAACGGTTATGGATTAACAAAAGAAAAGTCTCCCCTGGGTCCTCCCAACAAGCTTGCACTTGGTTGCAACGGGTGGATATTCGGATATGACAACGATTATGCAAATCATCATTTTGCGGCCATTACGTTAAGAACGGATAATAAAGCCAAAACTGCGTGGTTCACTGCAGTTAACTATAAAGCGGCAGTAAAAGCACAGCTGTACGAACATTCGTATTTTAAGGACAGAGCCGAAGCGATGTGCGATGCCATCCTTTGCAAGGATGCCAACTATGAAAATATCCCGCTTCCGTGGTTAATTGAAAATAATTTTATTCACTGTGATGATAACAAGCTATCCGCCAATTTCCTTGTATTTGAAACCGAAATTTTTGAGAAAATTTGCAAACTGACTTCCGAGATATCCGAAGAAGTTGCAAACTGCATGATTGATATATCAAACAAGGCCGAAAAGATACTTGCTGAACACGCACCGACTTCACTCAAAGAACAATGCGGCGATATTGCAAAAATTCATCATCGCCTCGATGTCGCTGCTTTCCTGATGGAGGAGCTTATCAAAGAAAACAAACTGGTCGTTCCCAGTGAAAAAACTCCGCTTTGTGTGTGGGGTGTAAGAAATTAATAAATCACCGCCGAGAGCTGATATGACCAGCTCTCGGCGGTTTATTGTTACTCTGTTTTCAAGATACAATTACGGCACAGACTTCTTATTTTTTCGGATTCATCTTCATGCTGGCAAAGACCACCGCCGTGACGCCAAAGATGAACATGACCACGCCGTAGATCGTGTCCAGATGCCCGGCAAAAAAGCCAATGCACAGTCCTCCAAGCACGCAGAGGACGGGATAGAGCACGCGCTTCACCTTCTGCCGCCTCCTTTTTTCCTCTCTTTGCTCCAGTATAGCACAACCGGAGGGTTACCGCAACAAAACTTGTTGAAAGCCGGGGGAAAATATGCTACAATAAACTGAATATATATGTATTGGAGACCGCAGAAATGGGCAGTGCATTGAAATTTGTCAATATCATGGGTGTCCGCATCCACAACGTGACCATGCAGGAAGCGCTGGATCACCTTGCCGGCATGCTTGCCTGCGGGGAAAAGGGCTACGTTGTCACGCCCAACGCCGAGATCGTCTATCTCGGCCGCAGGGATGAAGCTGCCCGGGCAGTGCTCAACGGCGCGGCCCTCTCCGTACCCGACGGCATCGGCGTTGTGCGCGCGGCCTCCGTTTACGGCACCCCGGTGAAGGAAAAGGTAGCCGGCGTGGAGCTGGCCGAGGGGTTGCTGCCTACCCTTGTGGAGCAGGGCAAGAGCCTTTACATCCTTGGCGCAAAGCCCGGCGTTGCCGAGCGTGCCGCAAAAAACCTCACGGAAAAATATCCCGGTCTGCGCATTGCCGGTGTACACGACGGCTACTTCAAGGAGGACAGCGAGGTGCTTCCCGGTATTCAAAGCTCCGGGGCGGACGTCTGCTTTGTCTGCCTCGGTGCTCCCAAGCAGGAATACTGGATGCAAAAAAATCTCGCAGCCTCGGGCTGCACCCTGATGCTGGGCGTGGGCGGCTCCGTGGATATCTACGCCGGAGAGGCCCAGCGCGCCCCGAAGATCTTTATCAAGCTGGGCCTTGAGTGGTTCTACCGGCTGCTCCGGGAGCCCCGCCGCATCGGCCGCATGATGAGCCTGCCGAAGTTCCTTCTGTTGGCCATGGGCGACCGCATCAAAGGAAAGAAATGGAGTGACGAGTAATGAAAGTCAAACTCATCTGCCACACCCCCGATCCCGAGCGCCTCGTAGCTGCCGCCGCCCGCGTATGCTACTCTGCCGACGGATTTGACGAGGAAATGGATAAGCTCACCCCCGAGCGGGTGGACAAATTTGTCCGTATGCTCACCGAGATCGGCCACGAGAGCCCCATCGAGCACGCCACCTTCACCTTCGATATCGACGGCGTTTCCCGCTCCCTGCTGGCGCAGATCACCCGCCACCGCATCGCCTCCTTCTCCGTGCGCTCCCAGCGCTACGTGAAGTTTGACGATTTCCGTTTCGTCGTTCCTCCGGCCATCGCCGCAAACCTCGAGGCCAGCGCGGAGTACTCCCGCGCCATGGAGGAATGTATGGCCCATTACCGCAGCCTGACCGAGATCCTCTATCAGGGTCATTACGAAGCGCTGCTTGCCGAGGGTCTGGATGAAAAGGCCGCCGCAAAGCAGGCAGAAAAGACCGCCATTGAGGATGCCCGCTTCGTGCTGCCCAACGCCGCCGAGACCCGCATCATGATGACCATGAACGCCCGCTCTCTCTACAACTTCTTCCGTCTGCGCTGCTGCAACCGCGCCCAGTGGGAGATCCGGGAGCTTGCCTGGGCGATGCTTGCCGAGGTGCGCCGCGTTGCCCCCACCCTCTTTGCCAACGCAGGTCCCGCCTGCCTCACCGGTGCCTGCGATCAGGGCCGCATGAGCTGCAAAAAGATGGTGGAGGTCCGCCGCCGCTCCCAATCGCTTTCCGAAAAATAAGAAAACTTAAGGAATTTTTGCCAGATGAAGGGTAAACTTGTGGTCCTTGAGGGTGTGGATGCCTCCGGCAAAACCACCCAGTACGAGCTTCTGAAATCCCGCCTCGCCGCCGACGGCGTGGCGGTCTGCCCCATCACCTTCCCCTGCTATGACAGCCCCTCCAGCGCGCCGGTGCGCATGTATCTGGACGGGGCGTTCGGCACACGGCCCGAGGATGTCAACGCCTACGCCGCCTCCGCGCTCTATGCGGTGGATCGCTTTGCCTCCTATAAGACCGACTGGGGAAAGACCTACGAGGAGGGCGGATTTATTCTTGCCGCCCGCTACACCACCTCCAACGCCGTTCATCAGGCGGCCAAGCTCCCCGAGGGGGAGCGGGAGGCCTATCTTTCCTGGCTGTATGAATTCGAATTTGAAAAAATGGGGCTTCCGAAGCCCGATCTCGTCCTCTTTCTGGACGTGCCCCCGGAGATCTCCTTAAAGCTTCTTGCCGCCCGGCGGGACGTGACCGGCCAGCGGGACATCCACGAGGAGGATCCCGGCTATCTGACCCGGTGCTACACCGCCGCCGTCACCGCCGCGGAGCATTACGGCTGGGCCCGCATCCACTGTACCGACGGAGAAAGCCTCCGCACGGTGGAGGACATTTCCGACGAGCTTTACGCCCGCATCCGGGCGCTTCTTGACCCCAGATAAGGAGGAATATCCAACATGGTATGTGTCATTCTTGCCGACGGCTTTGAGGAAATGGAGGCCATCGCCCCCATCGATCTTCTGCGCCGCGCGGGCGTTGAGGTGATCACCGCCTCCATCATGCCCACCCGCCGCGTCACCGGCGGCCACGGGATCTCCACGGAGGCCGATGCTCTGCTTGCCGACATTTCCGGTGCCTGCGAGATGGTGGTATTGCCCGGCGGGCTCGGCTGCCTTGAAAACATGCAGAAAAGCACCGCGCTGACGGAGTTTCTCCGGGCGCAGGATGCCGCGGGGGCACAGCTTGCCGCCATCTGCGCCGCCCCCACCCATCTTTCTGCCCTCGGGCTTCTGCGCGGAGCCCACGCCGTGTGCTATCCCGATATGAAGGACGCGCTTTCCGACGGAAAGTACTGCGAGGATCAGTCCGTGGTGCGGGACGGCCGCATCATCACCGGCGAGGCCGCCGGCAGCGCCACGGAATTTGCCCTGAAGCTCGTGGAGGCCCTCCGCGGCTGGGAAGCTTCCGAGCGCGTGCGCAAGGCCATCCATTTTACCAGCCACACCAAGGGTCTGGACTAAAGAAAAGAGTGTGAAACGTGGCAAAAAAAGCAAAATCCTCCGCTGACCGTCCCGTCAGCGGCATGCAGGTCTACTGGAGCACCGTGCGGTACGTGGGCTTTATCCTCATCTGCGCCGTTATTCTCAGCACCATCTTCCTGCTTCTCTGCAACGACATGTTCTCCTTTGTCAAGGCAGACGCAAACTTCACCATCGTCATCACCGAGCAGAACGACACCGCCGCTGCGGTGGCCGGAGATCTCAAAACCAACGGCATCATCAACAATCCCCTCTTCTTCCGCTTCTACGCCTTCCTGACGGGAGACCGCAAGCTTTCCACCGGCACCTTTGAGCTTTCCTCCTCCATGGGATATGAGGCCATCCTTTTGAAGATCGGCAAAAAGAACGCCCCGCGCGAAACGGTGGATGTTACCGTGCCGGAGGGCTACACCCAGAAGGAGATCTTTGCTCTGCTGGAGGAAAAGGGAGTCTGCTCTGCCGCCGACCTGCACAAATCCGTGGTGGAGGACACCTTCAGCTATTCCTTCCTGGAGGGCAAGACTCCTTCGGAGACATGGCTTGAGGGCTATCTCTTCCCCGATACCTACACCTTCTATGTGGATGACACCCCCAAGCGCGTCATCAAGAAGTTCCTTGCAAACTTCTCCAACAAAATGACCACTACCCTGCGCCAGCAGGCCCAGTCCCTCGGGCTGACCCTGGAGGAGGTCATTATCGTGGCCTCCATGGTGGAGGAGGAAGCCCGCGTGGACGAGGACCGCAAGGTCATCGCCTCCGTCATCTACAATCGGCTGGAGAGCGCCGATTTTGCCCATCTGCAGATCGACGCGACGGTGCTTTACGCCCTTGGTGAGCACAAGGATAAGCTTTCCGATGCCGATCTGAAAACAAACAGCCCCTATAACACCTACGTTGTGGAGGGGCTTCCGAAGGGTCCCATCTCCAACCCCGGTCTGAATTCCATCTACGCCGCCCTCTACCCCGCCACCTCCCAGTACTATTACTACGTGGCGCGTCCCGACGGCTCCCATTACTTTGCCAAGACCAGCTCGCAGCACCAGGCTAACATCAAAAAGGCACAGGCTGAGTTTGACGCAAAGCTGACCCCCGCAGCATGACGGTGCGCAAGCTGCCTGAGCTTCTCGCCCCGGCGGGAGATCCGGAAAAACTCCGGGCCGCTCTGGATTTCGGGGCGGATGCCGTTTATCTGGCAGGCAAGGCCTACGGCATGCGCAGCAATGCGGGCAATTTTGATCGCGACGAGCTGACGGATGCCTTCAAAACAGCCCATGCCTCAGGTGCGAAGGTCTATGTGACCGTCAACACCATGCCGCGAAACGATGAGCTGGCCGCCCTGCCCGATTACCTTGCCTTTCTTGCCCGCGCAGGGGCAGATGCCGTCATCGTGGCCGACCCGGGCGTAGCCGCCATGGCACGGAGATTTGCGCCGGATGTGCCCATGCACGTCAGCACCCAGGCCTGCGTGACCAATTTTGCCGCCGCCCTTGCCTGGCGGGAGCTCGGTGCGAGCCGTATCGTCCTCGCCCGGGAGCTCACCCTGCCCGAGATCGCCGAGATCCGCGAGCGCATCCCGGCAGAGCTGGAGCTGGAATGCTTCGTGCACGGTGCCATGTGTGTGGCCTACTCCGGCCGCTGCCTGCTCTCCTCCGCCCTCATGGGGCGCGATGCCTCCCGCGGGATGTGCACCCAGCCTTGCCGCTGGAGCTATTCCCTTGTGGAGGAAAAACGCCCCGGTATTTACATCCCCGTGGAAGAGGCCGAAGGGGAAAGCTACGTGTTCAACTCCTGCGACCTGCGCATGATCGAGCACATTCCCGCCCTTGCCGCCGCCGGTATCGATTCCCTCAAGATCGAGGGCCGCGGAAAGACGGCCTACTATGCCGCCGCCATCACCAACGCCTACCGCCTGGCATTGGACGGCTATGCCGCAGCGGGTGATGCCTGGACCTGCTCGCCGGAGCTGCTTTCCGAGACGGAAAAGCTCAGCCACCGGCCCTACGATACCGGATTTTTCTTTGGCAAGCACGATCTGCAGACCCGCCGCAGCGGCGATTATATCCGCCCCTGGGATCTTGCGGCGCTGCAGCTTTCCTGCGAAGGAAAGACCGCCCTTCTGCGCCAGAAAAACCACTTCGCCCCCGGCGACCGGCTGGAATGGCTCATCCCCCGGCAGATGCCCCGGCCCGCGGCCCTGCTCTCCCTTGCGGATGAGGAGGGCACACCGTTGGATGCCGCCCGGCATCCCCTGCAGACGGTGCGCGCCGTCTTTGCCGAGAATGTGCCGGAGGGTGCGATCCTCCGCAAAATGATCCAAAATCCGTAAAAGGAACACAAAATCATGGAGAATTATCTGGAATTCATCAACAGACCGCAAGAGGGCCGCACCTTCCGCGCCGCCCTCTTTGATTTTGACGGCACTCTCTCCCTCATCCGCGAGGGATGGCAGGAGGTTATGGTGCCCTACTTTGTGGAGGTGCTTTCCGCCGCCCCCGGTGCCGCCGGGGAGACGCAGGCGGAGCTCACCGCCATCGTCCGTGAATTTGTCGACCGGCTGACGGGCAAGCAGACCATTTTCCAGTGCATGGCGCTGGATGATGCCGTGGCCGAGCGCGGCGGCAGTCGGTGCGATCCCATGATCTATAAGGATGAGTATCTCCGCCGCCTGTACCTGCGCATCAACGACCGGCTGGAGGGACTTCGCTCCGGCAAAATCACCCCCGAAGCTCTGCTCGTGCGGGGCACGGAGGAATTTCTGCAGAAGCTCTGCGATATGGGCATCGCCCTCTATCTTGCCAGCGGCACCGACCAGCCCGCCGTCCGCGAGGAGGCAAAGCTTCTCGGCGTGGACCGCTTCTTCGGAGAGCATATCTACGGCGCGCTGGATGAGCACGCCACCGCCTGCACCAAGGAGCTGGTCATCCGCCGGATCCTTTCCGAAACCGGGTTGACGGGCGAGGAGCTGCTTTCCTTCGGCGACGGCTATGTGGAGATCGAGCTGGTGGCGGGACTCGGCGGCTACGCCGTGGCTGTGGCCACCGATGAAAAGACCCGCGCCGGGGTGGACCCCTGGAAACGGGAACGGCTTATAGCCGCCGGCGCCTCCGCCGTTGTGCCGGATTTCTCCGAGTCCGACCGTCTAGCCGATCTCATCCGAAACCGGGAGGATTGACCTGAATATGACCCGTGAACGTCTGCAGGAGCTGCTTTCCGGGGCAAAACATGCCCGGATCACCGTGCTCGGTGACTTTTGTCTGGATAAATATCTCTATATCGATGCCTCGCTGGACGAGCCCTCGCTGGAGACCAGGCTCACGGCCTTTCAGGTGACGGGCAGGAAGCTTTCTCCCGGCGGCGCAGGCAATGTATGCGCAAATCTTGCCGCCCTCGGCGCGAAGGTGCTGGCACTCGGTGTCATCGGAAATGACGGTGAGGGCTACGATCTTCTCCGGGCACTCAGGGCACGCGGCATCGAGGATGCGCTGGTGCGCACCGAAAAGCGCTGCACCTCCACCTACGTTAAGCCCATGCGCTCCGGTGCCGACGGGTATACCGAGCAGAATCGGCTGGACCTGAAGAATTTCGCCCCTCTCGCCCCGGAGGATGAAGCGGCTCTCCTGCGCTCCCTTGAGGATGCCGCGGAGCAGAGCGATGCCATTCTCGTGGTGGATCAGTTTCTGGAGGAGGACTGCGGCACCGTCAACAGCCGGGTGAAGGATGCCCTTGCAGGGATCGCCGCAGAAAAGCCGGAGCTGGTCATTTTTGCCGACTCCCGCGCCTATATCCACACCTTCCGGGAATGTGTCATCAAGTGCAATAACTTTGAGGCCGTCCGCATTTTTGATCCCAAAAATTCCGATCCCACCTCCGAGGAGGTCTCCGCCGCCGGAAAAAAGCTTGCCGATGCCCAGGGCCGTCCCGTTTTTGTCACCCTCGGCGGCGACGGCATGCTGGTCTTTGACCGGGGCGAGCCGGAGCACGTGCCCACGGTGGCCTGCGAGGGTCCCTTTGATTTCTGCGGCGCGGGCGATTCCGCCTCCGCCGGCATCACGCTGGCCCTTGCCCTCGGCGCAAGTCCTGCTGAGGCTGCCGCTCTCGGCAATATGGTCGCCTCTGTCACCATCCGCAAGATCGGCGAGACAGGCACCGCAAGCCCCGAAGAGCTGCTGGCGCTCCTATAAAACAGAAAACGATCCCGACAGAAATGTCTGCCGGGATCGTTTTTTACTGCGCGTCGTAGACGTAGAGATTTCCGTAGCTCCAGGTATCCTCCGGATGAGCACGCTGACGGTCAAAGGTCAGCCACACCCAGCGGGTGCGCTTGCCGCAGGGGACAGGGATGACCGTGCCCCAGCCGCGGAAGCCGCCGTCGTCATAATCACAGGAGAGGCGCTCCGGATGTTCAGGATCCGCGAGATCCACACAGGCATATTCCGCCCGGGCATCAAACCGGCGGCCGTAAACGAGATACTTCCGTCCGCCGACGGAAAGGAGATTTCCGCCGGTGACACCGGCATCATTCACCTTCCCTGCAAATGTATAACCGGAGAAAGGTTCTTTGGAGGTGAAAAGATAATAGGTATAGGTATCTTTTCCCTCCACGCGGCTCACGCGGCAGACGGACATGTGCCAAAGCCCCGTTTCTTTGTCAAACAGCATGTCGGGGTCTTCATCGCCGCGCTTTCCGAGCCAAAGCCGCTCGTCCGAAAGACGGGAGTCGCCGGGAATGCCCGATTCCGTGGGCATCCGCTCCGTATCAACGACCTGCAGACCAAAGCGCGGATCGTTTTCCAGTTCCGCATACTGCAGATAGTGACCGCCGTGGAAGGCGCTGGCCCACAGAAGCCATTTTCCGCGGTTGCGGTCAAAAATGAGGCTGGTGGCGACATCGTTCTGCCAGCGTCCGTCACCGTAATCAAAGAAGAGGGCCCCCTCCATGCGGAAATCGCAAAGTCCCGGTGTCCAGGAGACCACGCTCTGGAATCCTCCGAAGCCTGCCCGGGTGCTCCAGGTGATAAAGAGCCTCCCGTTTTCCATCACGGGCGTTCCGTCCTCATATCGCACGGGACGCGGATCGGCCTGACAGATGCCGCCGTCCAGGCAGAAGCAAATGTCCCGAAGCTCTACAGCGCCGGCGGAAAGCTCCGTCCAGACCGCAGCCGTGGCTGCAGAAAAGACCTTTTCGGAAATGATATCCATAAATTCCGGGAAGAACTGATGCGGAAGCTGCCGCCGCTCTTCTCCGATGAGGGTGATGATGACAACATGCGCCTGCCAGGATACCTGCAGCCGGAGTCCCGGCTCGGCAGGGATATCCTCCGCGAGGGCCTGCAGGTCGGTCACGTTTCCGTCTGTGCTGACCTCGCGGAAAAGGGTATAGTTTTCACCGTGGCGGCGCAGACCGATGCGCGCCTGCATGCCCCCCTCCATCCGGAAGGAAAAGCCGGCGGCGCAGCCGTCGTCTGCCGCGGAGGTCAGCTCATAGGTGGCATAGGGGAAAAACCGACCGAGGAGCCGCTCCACACAGCCCGTTTCGGTGCTTTCCGCCCGCCAGATACCGCCGCCGACCTGCTCCTCCACGCATCCGGCACGGAAAAGCTCGGGGTAGGGGTCACCTTTACCCTCGGCATACAGCCAGTCGCGGTGAAGGCTCATCTCCCCCAGGGGCAGCCGGAGGGTGTTGCAGGGGTTATAACAAAATCTCCGGCGAAAATAGAGCTTGGCCGGAAAATTCTTCGGTTTTGTCTCAGCCTGCATGGCAATATCCGCCTTTCTTTCGGTCGTTGCATGTCCTTTCGGGGGCATTATACAAAGCCCGGCGGCATTTGTCAAGTCCCGGCAAAATTTTCCGGCGGTTGACAATCGGTGCATTTTCCGTTACAATAGAACAGATGTAATGTCCCCTTCCACAAGTCCCGAAAGGAGTTCCCCGTGAGCCGCAGAATTCTTTCTCTTCTTTTTGTTTTCGTTCTGGTGCTGTCCCTGGTCTCTCTGCCTGTCGCGGCGGAGCTTTCCGGCGGGGACAGCCTGCTGACCCAGAGCTATATTGAAAAAACCGTCAAGCCCTCCCTCATTCAGCGCGTGAAGGACAAGGCCGCCGCCGGTTTTGCCGGGGAGAATCCCCTCATCAAGGATATCACGGCAAATTATAACGATTACGTCCTGCGCCTCTCCAAGGACGGGCTTGCCTCCTCCATGGCAAAGGAAGCCTATAAAAAGCTTGTCGGTTCCCAGTCCTCGTATCTGCGCACCACCGGCACGAAGCTCACCCTCAATAAGGGCGACGTGCTGACCGGCGCGCTTGGCTCCACCTATGTGGTCACCGCCGGTGCCGTCTGGATCGGCGGCAGCGGCTCTGTTGTCAATACTGCCACGGGCAAGGAGCATACTTCCGTCACCATGGTGAAAAACCAGCGCTATATTCAGACGGAAAAGACCGGCTCCACCCTCTCCGCCACCCAGGACGGCACCGTGCTTTACGTCGCCGGTGCCTACAAGGTCACCCGGGCGGATGCCTATACCCAGCAAAACGTCGACATGGCGTTTGCCCTGCGGCAGATGCACCTGATGAGCGGCACTCCCGAGGGTATGAAGCTGACCAAGCAGCTCACCCGCGGCGAAGGGTTGGTATTTATGCTCAACTTCCTCGGCGTTGCGGAGGAGGCCTCCAAAACCACCGGCGAGATGCCCTTCAAGGACGTTCCCGACTGGCTGCGCCCCTATGCCGCCTACGCCTGGCAGCACAAGCTGGTGGCCGGAACCTCTGCCACCACCTATAAGCCCGACGATCCCATGACCGACTTCGAATTCATCACCCTGATGCTGCGCATCCTCGGCTACAGCGATACCGGCGGCAAGGACTTCATCTGGAAGGAATCCCTTGCCAAGGCCGAGAGCCTCGGCATCTACACCGCAAAGGAAAAGGCCTATCTGGATAACGGCAATTTCGTCCGTGACAAGGCGGTCTATTCCCTCTTCTATCTGCTGGATGCCAAGCGCACCTCCGGCGAGACCATGCTTTCCTATCTTGTGACGAGTGGAGTCACCACCCCCGAGGAGGCAGCCGCCGCACGCCAGAACATTGCCCGCGTCCGATAATGCCTGAAAAGCCCCCAAAGCATATGGCACGGGGTCTAAAGGACAGTAAAATAGCCGATATGGATTTATTTCCGTATCGGCTGTTTTTTATGCACACTTTACCACCTTGGGTGGGGAGTAAGTGCGCATTTCCTGATAGTTTTTAGTGATATGATTGTTGCTTCGCAACAACGTGATATTTTTGCTATCGCAAAAGTGATATTCTATTCGCCTCTAAACTCGCGAAGCGAATATCACTGCGAAGCAATATCACTCGCCGAAGGCGAATAGAGTTGGCGTTGTGTCCTTAGGAACACAACGCCTAGCTCCGGACTCTTTATTTTTATCCCAGCACCTTATCCGCCACACACTCCGCAAGGCGGTCAACTCCGGCAAAATTCATATAGGGCACATAGCAGGCCTCCAGCCGGTCGTGCCGCATCTTTGCCCGGGCGAGGGCGGCACAGGCGCTGTTTGTAAGGCGTTCCGCCCGGCGTTCATCCTCCCGCAGGCGAGCCAGAGCGGGTGCAAGCAGCTCCCGGTCGGGGATGTGATCCGTTCGGATGCCCCGCACCCCTGTGCCGTCAAAGGGATGGTCGGGCGTTGCGGTCACGAAGCCCACCCCCAGCTCCGGCAGCAGGATATGCTCCAGCTTTTTGGGGTTCAGGGGACAGTGCCCGGCAATAACGGTAAGCCCCGCCGCCTTCGCGGCGGTCTGCACCGGCGCGAGTACGAAGGGCGCGAGTCCCAGCCGGTCCTCCAGCACCACCACCCGGTCACACAGAGCACTCACCGTATCCCCGAAAAAGACCCGCCCCGCCGGGGTAATGCCCCCAAGAAAGCGCCGCACCACCCGTCCGCCGGGCTTTTTCTCCGCAGGAATATAGCGGCGTGCCAGAGCGCGCCCACGGCGGTGAAGCTGCTCCCGGGTGACGGCGGAAAGGGAGGTATCCAGAATATTTGCCGCCAGCTCCGCCGCGGCGCGGAGATACCGGTAGGCGGCGGTGAATTCCTGCCGCATGGCTCCGGTTTCCGTCTCGATCTCTCCCCGGTGAGCGGCGATGCCCTCGCTGTCCCAGTAAGGGCTGAAGGAGATATAGTCCTCCACCGCCCCGGCACAGCCCGCCTCGATGACGTGGGGCGAGGTACCGTCCACCACGGCGGTTCCCTTCTCGGGAAAAACGATACCGTCGAGGCTCTCGGGGTCGGAGGCGCAGTGGTAATACTCGCAGACAAAGCCCGCCGCCTCACCGAGGGCGGCCACCTTCTTCATCAGACCGGATTTGCCCGTGCCCGGCCCCCCTTTGAGAATACACACCCGCCGCCGCTCCGCCGGGGGCAGATACTCCTCCCGGAAGGCAAAAAAGCCCTCCGCCGAATTCGTGCCGAAAAAGTACCGGATCTTGTTCTCTGTGGGCATATTTTTGCTCCTCGGTTCTGTATTGGTTTTATTTCAGCATATGCGCATCCTTCCGCGCGGGTTCCGCCGGCTTTTGCGCCGCCTCCGCCTGCACCTCCCGCAGGGCTGCCGCTGCGGAGAGCTCCTTTTCCGAGATAATGGCCCGCGCCGCCGCATACCACCCAAGTTCCTTTTCCGTCATCCCGCGATTTCGCCTCCTTTTTACACGTATTGTACCCGCGGGACGCGGAAAAAACACTTCCGCTCTTGACAAATCCGCGCTTTCGGAGTACAATAATGCATGCTCATTATGCGCTGGTGTAGCACAGTCGGTAGTGCAGCTGATTCGTAATCAGCAGGTCGTGTGTTCGAGTCACATCACCAGCTCCATGAAAAAACCTCTTTTGTCTGCCGGACAAAAGAGGTTTTTTCGTGCCTTGCGGATCGGGCGGTATCGCTTTGCCGCTTTCCCTTGCGCTTTTCGCCGTGATATGCTATAATTTCCATTGTTTTTCAGATATTTTTCCGATAAAGGAGTTCATACATTATGGGTCGTGAAAAACTCGGCAGCCGTCTCGGCTTTATCCTGCTCAGCGCGGGCTGTGCCATCGGCTGCGGCAACGTATGGAAATTTCCGTGGATGGCCGGTCAGTACGGCGGCGGCGGTTTCGTGCTCATCTATATCGTCTGCCTGCTCGTTCTCGGTCTTCCCGTCATGGTGATGGAGCTTTCCGCCGGCCGCGCCGCCCAGGCAAGCCCCGTCGGCATCCACAAGGCGCTGCAGAAGCCCGGCCACAAGTGGCACGTCCACGGCTGGCTCGCTCTTTTCGGCAACGTCTGCCTCATGGCCTTCTATACCGTGGTCTGCGGCTGGATGTTCAACTACTTCGTCCGCTTTGTCATCGGTGATTATCAGGATCTCGGCTTTGCCGCCATGACCTCCGACCCCGTTATCAACGTAGCATTTCTTGCCGTCACCGTCATTCTCGGCTTCGGCGTGCTTTCCTTCGGCCTGCAGGGCGGTCTTGAGCGCGTGACCAAGTATATGATGGTCGCCCTCCTGCTGCTGATGGTCGTTCTCTCCATTCGCAGCGTTACGCTGCCCGGCGCCCCCGAGGGTCTGAAGTTCTATCTGCTGCCCGACCTCTCCAAGATTTCCGGCTCCACCGTCGTTGCCGCCATGAACCAGGCCTTCTTTACCCTCTCCCTCGGCATCGGCTCCATGGCTATTTTCGGCAGCTACATCGATAAGGAGCGCTCCCTGCTCGGCGAAAGCATCAACATTCTGGTGCTGGACACCTTCGTGGCCTTCGTCTCCGGCCTGATCCTCTTCCCCGCCTGCTTCACCTACGATCTGGAGGTCACCGCCGGCCCTTCTCTGCTCTTTGACACCATGGCCACCGTTTTCCGCAACATGCCCGGCGGCCGCCTGTGGGGCTCGGTTTTCTTCCTGTTTATGGTCTTTGCCGCCTTCTCCACGGTGCTCGCCGTTTTCGAGAACATTCTCGCCTGCGTGCGTGAGCTCACCGGCTGGAGCCGCCGCAAGGGCTGCCTGATCTGCGGCATCGGCATCTTCCTCATCGCCCTGACCACCGCCCTCGGCAATTCCCTCATCCCCTTCCATCCCTTCAGCCCCACCTCCAGCTTCCTGGATTTGTGGGATTTCATCGTCTCCAACAATCTCCTCCCCATCGGCAGCTTCCTCTTTGCCCTTTTCTGCTGCAACAAGTGGGGCTGGGGCTGGGATAACTTCCTTGCGGAGGCCAACGCCGGCCGCGGCCTGAAGGTCAAGCCCTGGATGAAGCCGCTTTTCCGCTACTTTATCCCCGCCGTCGTCATCTTCCTCTATATCTACGGCCTTGCCACCTTCAAGTGGAAATAAATCCCGTTTTTTGAAAGAGTCCCCTTTGGGGACTCTTTTTTTTGCGCATTTTTTCCGCCTTTCGGTCATATTTTTCCATGCAAACGGAATTTTGGGAGGAATATTTCTATGGATGCGGCGATTCTCGTGCTTTATCTTGCGGCGCTCGTCGCCGTGGGGCTTTCCGGCGGAAAAGCAAAGGATCTTGGCGGCTTTTCCCGGGCGGAACCCGGGCTTTTTGCGCTGATCGCCACCCTTTCCGCCGGGTTTATCGGGGGTGGCTTCTCCTCCGGCAATGCGGCGGCCTGCGCCGCCGGGGGCATCATGCCTGCGCTCATTCTCTGCGGATTCACCCTCGGCTGGCTCGTTCTCGGGCTTCTTCTGCCGCGGATGCACTTTCCGAAGGGTGCCACAACGGCAGGCGAGGTCATGGGGTATGCCTACGGCGAGGGCGCCCGCGTCGCAACGGGCATTTTCTCCTTCTTGCTTTCCGCGGGGATTCTCGGAGCACAGATCGGTGTGATGGGCTCCCTGTTTGAGACCTTTCTCGGACTTCCCCGTCTGTGGGGCATCCTTCTCGGCACCGCCGCCGCCACAGTTTATTCCACCTTCGGCGGGCTCGGCGCGGTCATCCGGGCAGACGTAGTGCAGTTCTGCATTCTGTTCATCGGCATGCCGGTGCTGACGCTGCTTTCCCTGCGGGCGGGCGGAGGGATATCTTCCGTTCCGACGGAGGCATGGGAGCTTAGGCTTACGCCTGCCGTCTTTTCCGCCTTTCTTGCCATGGCGCTGGGTGAGCTGCTCTCCCCACCGGGGCTGCAGCGACTGCTGGGCGGCGACCGACGAAAGGCATCCCGGGCGGTGCTTCTTTCTGCCGCTCTTTCCGCACCCTTTTTCCTCATCACAGGGCTTGTGGGGCTTATGGCGGCAAAGCTGCTTCCCTCCGCCGAGCTTCCGCACGCGATGGAAAGCATGATTCTTCTGGTTGCTCCCGCAGGGATACGGGGACTCATCCTCGCCGCACTCTTCTCCGCAGTGCTGTCCACGGCGGATTCCTTTCAGGTCAGCGCCTCGGTGGGCCTGGTCTCCGACGTACTGAAAAGCTTCTGCCCCGGTCTCACCGGACAGCATGCTCTGCGGGCCGTCCGAAAGGCAAACGTGCTCACCGGCGCGGCAGCCGCCGCCGTCGCATTTTTTATCCCCAGTGTGCTCGATGCCGTCACCTTTGCCTATACCTTCTGGAGTCCGGTACTGCTCGTTCCTCTTGCTGCGGCGCTGCTCGACATCTCCGCACCGCCGCGGGCCGCAACCGGCGCAATGCTCGGCGGCGCGGGATCGGTTTTTCTCTGGCGCTTTCTGCTCTCGGAGCCTCTCGGCATCAGTGCCGTTCCGGTGGGGTTTCTTGTGAGTCTCGCGGTATTTTCCCTCCTGCGACCCCATCGTTTTTCTTGAAATTTTCCCCAAATTTTGATATACTCACTATAAGGAAACCGATTTTACCGGAGGTCAGATACATGGACCGTATCTCTGTCGATTTCAACGCCCCGAAGGGTGTCATCAAGCCTCTGCACGCCATCAACAACGGCCACGCGAGCCATCATGCTTACATCGCCGCACAGATCCCCTACTCCCGCAATCACGATGCCTCCATCTGCTACGGCTACGGCGGCGAGCACTGCGTGGACGTGCACGCCATCTTCCCCAATTTTGACGCGGACGAGAACGATTCCGCCTCCTATGACTTTGATCTCACCGACGATTACGTCTCAAGTTTTCAGAATATCGGCACCGAGGTCTTCTACCGCCTCGGCACCAAGATCGAGCACTGGCGCAAGAAATACGGCTCCGTTCCTCCCAAGGATTTTGCCAAATGGGCCCGCATCTCGGAGCATATCATCCGCCATTACACCGAAGGCTGGGCAAACGGCTTCAACTACAAAATGACCTATTGGGAGATCTGGAACGAGCCGGATCTCGGCCCGCAGACCTGGGGCGGCACGAAGGAGCAGTTCTTTGATTTCTTCATCACGGCCCTCACCCATCTCAAAGCCTGCTTCCCTCACCTAAAGATCGGCGGCCCCGCCATGGCCATGGGCCGCGACTGGGCTGCAGAGCTCTTTGCCATGATGCACGAGAAAGGCATCGGTCTGGATTTCTACTCCTGGCACTGCTACGGCACGGCGCCGGAGAAAATGATGGAAAAGTGCCAGTTCTTCCGCAATCTTCTGGATCAGCACGGATTTACCGAAACGGAAAATATCTGCAACGAATGGAACTTTGTCATCAACTGGTCGGACCGCCTGACGGAAAGCACCGTTGCCGTCATCAACATGCCCGGCGCGGCCTTCACCGCAAGCTGCATGCTGGCCTGCGTACATGAGCCCATGGACATGCTCATGTATTACGATGCCCAGCCCGGCTCCTTCAACGGACTGTTTGACTATTACACCGGCCGCTGCCTCAAGGGCTATTATCCCTTCCCCATGTTCAACACCCTTTACCGCCTCGGCACCTCTGTGGAGGTATCCTACGAGGGTGACGGCATCTATGCCGCCGCGGCAAAGGACGAAAATGGCAATTCCGCCCTCATGCTCACCGTCTACGGCTTTGAAAAGGATCTTGGCCACAAGGAGATCGCGCTGTCCCTTTCCGGCGGCGCGGATGCCTATGAGATCTTCCTGCTGGACGAGAACCACGACAACGTTTCCGTCGGCATCTGGCATCCCGGTGAGACCATCTCTGCCGAAAATATGAGCGTAATTCTCTTAAAAAGTCTGTAAAGGATAAGGAGTCTGTAAATATGGAACGCATTTCCGTCGATTTCAGCGCCTCCCGCGGTCCGGTCAAGCCTCTGCACGCCGTTAACAATTCCCCCGTGCGGATTACCAACAACCAGACCCGCGGCAATCTTCCTGCCTATGCCGCCGCCGGCTTTCCCTATGCCCGCAATCACGATGCCTCCTTTTCCTGTGAGCACATTGTGGACGTGCATGCCATTTTCCCCAATTTTGATGCCGATGAAACCGATCCCGCAAGCTACGACTTTATTTTAACTGACGATAACGTTTCCGCGGCCTATGAGGCCGGAGCCGAAGTTTTCTACCGCCTCGGCGCAAAAATCGAGCATGCAAGAAAGAAATACAATGTCCATCCTCCGAAGGATTTTGCAAAGTGGGCCCGCATTTGCGAGCACATCATCCGGCACTACACCGAAGGTTGGGCGGACGGTTTCCGATACAAAATGACCTACTGGGAGATCTGGAACGAGCCGGATATCGAACCCTGCTGGACCGGTACGCCGGAGCAGTTTATGGATCTCTATGTTCTCACGCTTCGCCACCTGATGGGCTGTTTCCCCCATCTGAAGATCGGCGGCCCCGCCCTTTCCCATAACCGGGAATTTGCCGCCGCGCTGCTGGATCGCCTGAAGGCGGAAAATCTGTATCCGGGCTTCTTCTCCTGGCACTTTTACGGAAAGAGGGCCGAGACGCTTGTGGAATATGCCCGCTTTTTCCGGGGGCTTCTGGATGAGAAGGGCTTTACAAAGACCGAAAGCCTCTGCACCGAGTGGAATCTTGTATATGCCTGGAGCGGAGAAAACTTTGTCAAGGGCATCGAGGACATCATTTCCATGAAGGGTGCAGCCTTTGATGCCGCATGCATGCTTGCCTGCGATGCCGAACCGGTGGACATGCTGATGTACTACGATGCGCGTGCCACCGTTTGGAACGGTCTTTTTGATTATTATACCATGTGTCCCCTGCCGGGATATCATTCCCTGGCCTTCTTCAATCACCTCTTCCGCCTCGGGCAGAGCGTTTCCCTCTCCGTTGAGGGCGCGAACGTATATGCCGCCGCCGCGAAGGACGAAAACGGGAAGAGTGCCGTTATGCTCGCCGTTTATGCCCATGAGGCGGATTTTACCGAAAAAGAAATCGAGCTCACCCTCACCGGCGGCGCGGATGCCTACGAAGTCACGCTGCTTGACAAGGATCACACCGCCGAGATCATCGGAACCTGGCATCCCGGCGAACCGCTTTGTCTGAACAACCTGAGCGTTGTGCTCTTAAAAAGCCTGTAAACCTGTAAAGGAGATCTCTATGGACCGCATTTTTATCGATTTTTCGGCGGAAAAGGGCGCTGTAAAGCCTCTGCACGCCGTCAACAACGGCCCCGTCAAGGCAAGAAGCAGCCAAGGCCGGGGAAATTCCGATATCTGGCCGGAAATGGGTGCGCCTTATGCCCGCACGCATGACACGGGGCATTGCTATTCCTACGGACTTAACCACACCATCGATATCTCCGGCATTTTCCCGAATTTCGATGCGGATGAGACCGACCCTGCCTCCTATGATTTTCAACTGACGGACATATATATTGCCAACACCTATGCATGCGGCACCGAGATCTTTTATCGCCTCGGTGAGTCCATCGATCACCGGGTAAAAAAATACCACGTCCACCCCCCGAAGGATTATGCCAAGTGGGCGCGCGTGTGCGAGCATATCATCCGCCACTATACCGAGGGCTGGGCGGAAGGCTTCCGATACAAAATGACCTACTGGGAGATCTGGAACGAAGCCGATTGCGGAGACTGCTGCTGGACGGGAACACAGGATGCGTTTTTTGACTTTTTCGCCGTAACTGCGCAGCATCTCAAAACCTGTTTTCCCCATCTGAAAATCGGCGGTCCCGCCGGAACGGGCAACCGCGCCTTTGCGGAAGCATTCCTTTCGGATATGCAGCGCCGCGGTATCCGGCTGGATTTCTTCTCCTGGCACCGCTACTGCCGCACCCCGGAGGAACTGCTTGACCGGGTACATTTCTTCCGCGACCTTATGGATAAATACGGATATTCTCAGGCAGAAAGCATCTGCAATGAGTGGAATTTTGTCAAAAACTGGACAGATGCGTTCGTCTATTCCATGGAGGTCATCCACAACATAAAAGGCGCTGCCTTTACCGCCGGCTGCATCCTCATCTGTGACAGCGCGCCGGTGGATATGCTGATGTACTACGATGCCCGTCCCTGCACCTTTAACGGACTTTTTGATTTCTATACTATGCGGCCTCTGCCGACCTTCCACACCCTGCGCTTCTTTGATGCGCTCTACAAGCTTGGCACATCGGTGACCGTCAGCCGGCCGGAGGAGGGACTTTATGCCGCCGCCGCAAAGGATGGCAAGGGAAATTCCGCCGTCATGCTCTGCCACTACGATTATGAAGAAACCGGAGGCCCCCGCGAGGTCGCGCTCTCCCTTTCCGGCGGCGCGGCGGAATACGAGATACTGCTGCTGGATGAGACCCACGGCGGCGAGACTGTCGGCACGTGGCGTCCCGGGGATGCACTGACACTCGCCCCGCAAAGCATCATTCTGCTGAAGAGTCTTTGATCTTCGGAGGTATTAAAACATATGGAACGCATTTTTGCTGATTTTACCGGAGATCTTGGACCCGTAAAGCCCATGCATGCCGTGAACAACGGACCGCTGAAGGTCGGTATGATGAGCCGCGTGGGAAATTTTGAGGATTTCTGTGCCGCGGGCATCCCCTACGTCCGCAATCACGATGCCTCTCTTTCCCCAAACTATGGCGGAGAGCACGCGGTGGACGTGCATGCCATCTTTCCGGATTTTGATGCCGACGAAAATGACCCCGCCACCTACGATTTCTGTATCACCGATGCCCTCATGGAGACCACCGTTGCCTCCGGCGCGGAGGTATTTTACCGCCTCGGCACCAAGATCGAGCATCTGCCCCGCCACTATGGCACCCTGCCCCCGAAGGATTACGCCAAATGGGCGCGCATATGCGAACACATCATCCGACACTACACCGAAGGCTGGGCGGACGGCTTCAACTATAAAATTACCTATTGGGAGATCTGGAACGAGCCGGACATGAACGAAGAGACCTGGGGCGGCACCCGGGAGGAATATTTTGAGTTCTATTCCGTCGCCGCCACCCATCTGAAGGCCTGCTTCCCCCATCTGAAGTTCGGCGGACCGGCACTGTCCAGCAGCCGCATATGGCCCATCCGTTTCCTTGACTATATCAAAGAACGCCGCGCCCCGCTGGATTTCTTCTCCTGGCACATTTACGGCTGCACGATCGAGAAATTTATCGAACGCACGGCCTATATCCGCCAGATTCTCAATGAGGCGGGCTTTGAGAGCGCGGAAAGCATCTGCAACGAATGGAACTATATCGAGGGTTGGAACGGAGATGATTTTATCCGCTCCACAGAGGCCATCCGCGGCATCCGCGGCGCCGCCTTCACCGCTGCCTTCATGCTTTGGGCGCAGAGCTCTTCCATCGATATGCTCATGTATTACGATGCCCGTCCCTGCGCTTTCAACGGTCTCTTTGACTTCTACACCTGCCGCAAGCTCAAGGGCTATTACCCCTTCTATATGTTCAACGTCCTCAATCGCCTCGGCACAGCCTGCCCGGCAGAGGCAAGCGAAGGTCTATACGCTGCCGCCGCAAAGGGCGAGGACGGCTGCGCTCTCATGGTCGCGAATTTCAGCGAGGGAAGCCGCGAGTTTACCTTTGAAGCCGTCGGCGGAGCTGCCCGCTATGAGATCATCCTTCTTTCGGAGAATTACGATGCGGAAGTCATCGGCCATTTCCGCCCCGGAAAAAGCATTTATCTGCCCGCCATGTCAACGGTGTTGCTGCGCGGGATCAAGGAGTAACACGAATGGAACGAATTTTTGTCGATCTTGCCGCCACACACGGCCCGGTGAAGCCCATGCATGCCGTAAACAACGGCCCTATCCGTTCTATGTCGGTGCAGTGCCGGCAGAATTTCCCCGAATGGGTAGAAGCCGGTATCCCCTATGCCCGCACCCACGATTCTACCCTGAACCACGGCTACGGCGGAGAGAACACCGTGGATATTGATGCCGTTTTCCCCAACTTTGATGCCGACGAAACCGATCCCGCCTCCTACGATTTTCCCGTGACGGATAAATATCTCACCACCATCAATGATGCCGGCACGGAGGTCTTCTACCGCCTTGGCAGCACCATCGAGCACTGGGAAAAAAAATACCGCGTACACCCCCCGAAGGATTTTGCAAAGTGGGCGCGCATTTGCGAGCACATCATCCGCCACTATACTGAGGGCTGGGCGGACGGCTTCCACTATAAGATCACCTATTGGGAGATCTGGAACGAGCCGGACGGCTACCCCGCCTGTTGGACGGGTACCAAGGAGCAGTTCTTTGACTTTTTCGAGATCGCCGCTCGTCACTTAAAGGCCTGCTTCCCTCATCTGAAGATCGGCGGACCTGCCATGTCAACGCCGCGCGCCTGGTCGGAGGATTTTCTTGCGGAGATGCAGCGGCGGCAGCTCCCGCTGGATTTCTTCTCCTGGCACCGCTACTGTCAGCAGCCTGAGGATATGGATCGCTCACAGAAGGTTCGCGAGATGCTGGATTCCTACGGTTTTACCGAAACGGAAAGCATCTGCAACGAATGGAACTATGTGGAAAGCTGGACGGAAAACTTTATCAACTCCATCGAATTTATCCACAGCCACCGCGGTGCCGCCTTTACCGCCGCATGCATGATCCGCGCACAGAACAATCCCATTGACATGCTCATGTACTACGATGCCCAACCCGGCATCTGGAACGGACTGTTCAATTACTACACCCTGCGCCCGGAAAAGACCTACTTCGTCTTCCACGCCTTCAACGTGCTTTACCGCCTCGGCACCTCCGTTAAGGTCGCCTGCGAGGGCGAGGGACTGCATACCGCCGCCGCCCGCGGCGAGGACGGCCGCACCGCCGTTATGATCGCGCGCTTCAGTGAGACCGGCGGTGACGTCCGCATTGAGATCCCCGGCGGCGCGGAGCGCTACGCCGTCATCTGCACGGATGCGAAAAGAAGCGGCGAGAACATCGGTGAATTTGTTCCCGGAGACACGCTTTTTGTGCCGGAAAACTCTGTGATCCTGCTGAAAAGTCTTTGATCCGTAAAATTTAAGCCGGTTTGGAAGATCACCTTCCAAACCGGCTTTTCTTATGTTTTTATGTTTGTTTTTCCTGCGTCAGCTTTGGAGAGCGACAATGATATCCCGGTAAAACTCCACCGCGCGGCCAAGCTCAGCCTCTGGGATGCGCTCCTCGGGGCCGTGGGCTGCGGCGATCTCCTCCGCAGAGAGACACAGCGGAAGAAAGCTGTAGACCTGCTGGGCAACCGTTTCAAATTTACGGCCGTCGGTGGCGGAGGCAAGCATGGAGGGGATGACGGGAATATTGCCGAAATGCTCCCGAACCGTGCGGCTGACGGTACGGAAATAGTGACTGTCCGCATCGCTTTCTGCCGAAGGCTCGCTGTCCTTATCGATGGTGAGCTCCACCTCGAGACCGGAAAGCAGGGTGCGGTAAAACGTGATGATATCGTCGGTGTTCTGCCCCTGAAGCACACGGATAGAAACGATAGCCTCCAGCTTTTCCGGCAGGACGTTGGGAGCCTTGCCGCCGTAGAGCATCGTCACCGCAGCCGTGGAACGAAGGATCGCATTTTTGTACGGATCTCTGCATATTCTGCGCAGAAATACCGGTTTCAGCAGCCAGAAGTTTGCATATAAAAACTTATCGACGGAATTCATATAAGGTGCCAGCTCGCGGAAAAAGGCGCGGGTTGTGCGGGTCAGACGGGGACGGAACTTGGCCGCCTCAATGCGGGCCACGGCCTCCGCAAGCTCTGCGGCACAGCTGCGGGCGGAGGGACGGGAAGCATGTCCCGGTTGGGCATAGGCGGTAATACGCATGGTAACAACGCCCTTTTCTGCAACATCCACAAAGGCGGCGGGCTGTGCCGTCCAGGGGGAGGTCTCCATCACGGGGTCACCCTCATCCAGCACCATTTCAAATTCGATGCCGTTTTCACGAAAATATTTTGCCATGCGGCCGGCACCAAGCTTTGCACCCGTCTCTTCATCATAGCCCAGCTCGATATACACGTCGCGTCTGGGCGAAAATCCGCTTTCCAGCAGATGCTCCACCGCCTCCAGAAGTGCCACGGCGGGACCCTTGCAGTCCACCGCACCTCGACCGTAGATGTACCCCTTTTCCCGGATGCCGGCAAAGGGCTCGTGGCTCCATCCGGTACCGGCGGGTACCACGTCGGTGTGGGCGCAGAAGAGCACCGGGCGCAGGGATTCATCCGCGCCCTTCCAGCGGCAGAGCAGTCCACGGCCGTCCACGGCGGAAACGGACAGCCTGCTGCACAGCAGAGGGAACCGCTCCCGGATATAGAGATTCTGGCGAACAAACTCGCTGTCCTCCTCGGAAACCGAGAGAGTTCTGAAGCTGATCAGCTGCGAAAGCGTCTCCGCAGCCCGCTCCACAATGGCTGGGTCGGGCGCAGCCGCCTTCAGGCTGGTTGTACGGCGGCGCAGCCGCCGCACACGGAGGATCATAAAAACAGCGAATATCAGAACAATCAGACCGATTATGACCATCAGTCCATATTTCTGCAAGAACTCCATTTTTACCCTCCATAACTTACAATATCATTCGGAAATCTTGTTATTTAGAAACGTAATTTACCTGCTTTTTTATGTATTCATACTCCGTAAGTTCTTCTTTTGTGAACCATTCGGAGTAGCACTCCTGTTCCATCTCTGCAATGAGCACGCGGCAAACGGCCTTTGTGCTCTTACGGTAGGTGCGCTGGAGCTCGGAAAGGGCTTCCATTGCCTCCGCCCGACGCAGGCTCTTCAAAAGCAGATCAGCGGCTTCCGCATCGGTCTTGCCGTCGATATCCTCCTGCACAGGGCCAAGGATGGCGGTCATGGAATCGACCTTCTGCTGCATCTCCTTATTGTTTGCAATGAGCTTATCGTTTTCCTTGCGGAGATTGTCGTACTTTTCAACTACACCGTTGGCAGCGATCTGCTGCTCCTCCAGAATGTCCTCAAGGCGCTGATTCTCGCGCATCTGCACGCCCCAGGAGACCAAAACCAGCAGCAGCACCACGCCCACAAAGACAAGGGCGTAGATCGTAAGCATTTTGCGGGTCTTTTCGCGGTTCGGACGATTCTGCTCGGTCTTGCCGATTTCCTTCTTTTCGTTTTCAGACATGTTCTTCCTCCGTCCTATGGGATCAGTTCCCGGTGATACGGGCGATCAGAGCATCCAGATCGTCCAGATTGTCATAATGAAGCACGAGAGTTCCTCGCCCCTTTTTGCAGGTGACCTGTACGCGCCGTCCCATATCCCGGGAGAGGCGCTCCGCAAGGTCGGCAGTGTAATCCACCTTTTGAACTCCACCGCAAACCAATTCTCCCTTTTCCACACCGAATTTGGCACAGAAAACCTCCGCCTGGCGGACGCTCATGCCTTTTTCGGCAATGATGCGCGCCGCGGGCAGACGATCCTTTTCCGCGGGCACGGAAAGCACTGCCCGGGCATGGCCCGCGGTCAGGGCTCCGGCGGTGACCATGGCCTTGACCTCTTCGGGAAGCGCCAGCAGGCGCATGGCGTTGGCAACAGCGGGACGGGATTTTCCCACACGCCGGGCCGCTTCCTCTTTGGAGAGACCGTAGGTCTCACAAAGCACGCGGTAACCTTCGGCTTCCTCAATGGGATCAAGGTCCTCACGCTGCAGATTTTCCACCATGGCCATCTCATAGGCCTCGGTTTCGTCCACCTCCAGCACACGGGCGGGAAGCTCGTCCAGACCTGCCAGGCGGGATGCGCGGTATCTGCGTTCACCGGCAATGAGCTGATAGCGGTCTTCCCCGATACGGCGAACCACGACGGGAGTGATAACGCCGTGGGTGCGAATGCTTTCCGCAAGCTCCTCAAGCGCTGCTTCGTCAAATTTTGTGCGGGGCTGTGCCCGGTTTGGCTCGATGCGGGAGATCTTCAACGTAGAAATTTCCGACCGGGACTCATTACCGCCTTCCAGGTCTCCCAGGAGAGCGGAAAGTCCTTTTCCGAGACCCATTTGCATTTTCTGTGCCATGTTTACCGCCGCCTTTCTGCAAATTCAGCCGCCAGCGCCCGATAGCTTTCGGCACCGCGGGAATATTTATCATACCAGATCACGGGTTTCCCGTGGCTGGGTGCCTCGGAGAGGCGGATATTGCGGGGAATGACCGTACGATATATTTTATCCGCAAAATGCGTCTTTACTTCATTGACGACGGCATTTGCAAGATTTGTGCGGCTGTCAAACATGGTAAAGAGGATGCCTTCGATATCCAGCGCCGGATTGAGGCCGCGTCGCATGAGACGGACGGTGTTGATCAGCTGCGAAAGCCCCTCCAGGGCATAGTATTCGCACTGCAGAGGAATCAGCACGCTGTCCGCCGCGCACAGGGCGTTGACGGTCAGCAGACCGAGGGAGGGCGGGCAGTCGATAAAAATATAATCATATCCGTCGGATACAGAGCGCAGGCAGTCCCGCAGGCGATACTCGCGCCGGTCGAGGGCGATAAGCTCGATCTCCGCGCCGGAGAGATTGACACCGGCAGGCAGGCAGTCGCCCCAATCGGTATGGCGGATGGCCTGCTCTACATTTCCGGTACCGAGAATGCATTCATACACCGTCAGGCCACGGCTATGATCAACGCCGTAGCCACTGGAGGCGTTTCCCTGGGGATCAAAGTCCACCAACAGGGTCTTTTTCCCAATGGCCTGCAATGCCGCCGCAAGATTGACCGCCGTGGTGGTTTTTCCCACGCCGCCCTTTTGATTTGCAACGGCGATGATTTTACCCATCCTGAAACCGCCTCCTCTCATTCGTTTTATTATAACATAGAATTCCGTCAAAATAAAGACAGAATTGTAAATGTATGTCAGACAACGTTTCACGTGAAACGAGCCCCACGGGCTTTGGCTCCCTGTTTCACGTGAAACAAAAAATATCCCGACGGAGGGTCGGGATATTTCTGCATCAAAGAGGTCTTTTCTTGATGGCACCGAAGGCTCTGGGATAAGCCGAAGGGGTGGGCTTACATTTACGGATACACACGGCAAGGCTTTCCGGCTGATCGCCGGGCAGGTGATAGGGGAAGAATTCCGGCGGCGCGGCTCCGAGCTTTGCAAGGCCGGTGGCGGCTTTTTCGCACTCCTCCCGCCCGGCGGCGGATTTCAGTGCAAGGAAGACACCGCCCACCCGGCAAAGGGGCAGGCAGAGCTCGTCCAGCTTGTCCATAGAGGCCACAGCGCGGGAAAGCACCACGTCGTAGCGCTCCCGGCGTGCAGGATCGTGTCCCAGCTCCTCGGCGCGTCCCTGCAGGGGCTCCCCGCCGGAAACGCCCATTTCCTCGCACATCATGCGCAGAAATTCCGTCTTCTTGCCGGTGGCATCCAGCATGGTGAGGGTGTGGGTCTCTCCGCGGACGGCATCGAGATAAATTTTCAGGGGAAGACCGGGAAAACCGGCACCGCAGCCAACATCAATGAATTTTCGGGCATCCGCAGGAATATATGCGGCAGGGGTCAGACTGTCAGCAAAGTGGCGGACAGCCACCTCGTCTGGATCGATGACGGCGGTAAGATTGTATTTTTCGTTCTCTTCGATAAGTCGGCGGGCATAGATCTCAAACCGCTCGGCGGCCTCACGGGGAAGCTCCGGCAGTCCAAGAGCCGCAAGATAGGTATTGACCGGTGTCCAGTTCATGCTTTAGTCTCTCCTTCCCCGTTGACACGGCGGTTTTCCAGCCAGATCATCAGCACCGCAATATCCGCCGGACTGACTCCGGAGATACGCCCGGCACGGCCGAGATTTTCCGGCCGCAGGCGGGAAAGCTTCTCCCGCGCCTCGATGCGCAGGCCACGGATGTCATTATAATCGATATCCCGCGGGATCCCGCGGCTTTCCATTCGCTCAAATTTTGCAACGCGCTCCTGCTCTCGGCGGATATAACCCTCGTACTTCACGAGGATCTCCGCCTCCTCCCACACATCGCGGGGAAGCTCCGGGCGCTCTGCATCCAGTGGGGCGAGGGTCTCGTACCCCACACCGGGACGGCGCAGCAGGGCATCCAGCGCGGCGGTTCCTATAAAGGGCTCGCTGCCGGCCTCTGTGAGAATCCGGTCACTTTCCGGGGTCGCCGGAATTCGTGTGGCGGCAAGGCGATCCATCTCAGAGCGGACAGCAGTATATTTTTCCTCGGTGCGGCGCAGCTTTTCGTCGGAAACGAGGCCGATATCGTGCCCAATGCGGCAAAGGCGGTCATCGGCATTGTCCTGCCGCAGGATGAGGCGGTATTCCGCCCGGGAGGTCATCATGCGGTAAGGCTCATCGGTGCCCTTGGTGACCAGATCGTCGATGAGCACGCCGATGTAGCCCTGAGAACGGGTCAGAATGACCGGAGGCAGTCCCTGCAGGCTGCGGGCTGCATTGATGCCTGCCATCAGGCCCTGGGCGGCAGCCTCCTCATAACCGGAGGTGCCGTTGAACTGACCCGCTCCGTAAAGACCGCGAACGGATTTATGCTCCAGAGACTGATAGAGCTCGGTAGGATCGACGCAGAGATATTCGATGGCGTAGGCCGGGCGCTGCACCTCCACCCTTTCAAGACCCTTGACGGTGCGCATCATGGCAAGCTGTACGTCCTCCGGCATGGAGGAAGACATGCCCTGCAGGTACATTTCATCGGAATCCGCACCGGTGGGCTCCAAAAAGAGCTGATGGCGCGGATGATCGGGGAAGCGCACCACCTTATCCTCAATGGAGGGGCAATAGCGGGGACCGACACCCTTGATATCGCCGCCGAAGAGGGGGGAGCGGTGGAGATTCTCCATAATGATACGGCGGGTCTCTTCAGTCGTCCAGGTAACATAGCAGACCTCGGAGTTTTCCCGCACGTTTTCGGTGTCAAAGGAAAAGGCGCGGGGCGGACAGTCGCCGGGCTGAAGATCCATGCAGGAGAGATCGACACTGCGTCTGTGGATACGGGCGGGGGTTCCCGTCTTGAAGCGGCGGAGGGATAAACCGGCCTTTTTCAGGGATGCACCGAGGCTTTCGGCGGCAAACATGCCGTCCGGCCCGCCGGTGCGGCTCCATTCACCGATAATGAGACGACCCTCAAGATAGGTTCCCGTAGCAATAATGACGGCTTTGGCAGCATAAAATGCCCCCGTCTGGGTGATGACACCGCGAACAGCACCGTCCTTCACGCAGAGTTCGACAATTTCCGCCTGCTTGAGTTCCAGATTTTCCTGCCGCTCCATCGTGCGCTTCATATACGCACGGTACTGCATGCGGTCGATCTGCGCCCGGGGGGAATAGACCGAGGGGCCCTTGCCGAGATTGAGCATGCGGAACTGCAAAGCACAGGCATCCGCTGCGCGGCCCATCTCTCCGCCAAGGGCATCGATCTCCCGCACCAGCTGGCCTTTGGCCGTGCCGCCGATGCAGGGGTTGCAGGGCATGTTGGCCACAGCGTCGAGATTGATGGTAAAGCAGACGGTTCTCGCCCCGAGACGGGCAGCAGCCAGGGCAGCCTCCACCCCGGCATGTCCGGCTCCAATGACAGCGATATCAAATTTTCCTGCTTCGAATACGGTCATTTTGATACAGATTCCTATATTTTCAGAATGTTTATTTACCGATGCAAAAACGGGAGAAAACTTCCTTTTCCACGTCTTCGGGAACGGCAATGCCGAGGACAGAGCCGACTGCTTCGCAGGCCTCGGTGACGCAGCCCCACAGGGCATCCTCCGCGCCAAGCTCCAGTGCCGTGATGGCATCGCGCACCAGCTCCGCCGCCCGGCAGAGCATATCCCGCTGGCGGGCATTGGTGACAAGGGATCCGTCAAAGCGCACCCCGGAAAAACCTGCGGCGCGGGTAACGGCGGAAGCCAGCGCATCAAAGCCCTCTCCGGTTACGGCAGAAACAGGAATACAGGTAGAAAACGTATTTTCAAGTCGCGTTTTCGTCACATTATCTATCGTAAGGTCACATTTATTGCACAGACAGATTATATTTTCACCTGCGAGGGAAAGTACCTCTTCGTCCTCCGCGGTGAGTGGCGCGGAAACATCAAAGACCGCAAGGATCAATCCCGCACGGTCGGCCTCAGACCGGGCAAGGGCGATGCCCATGCGCTCCGGTGCCGTCGTTCCCTCGCGCAGGCCTGCGGTGTCGGCAAGGCGCAGAGGAACGCCGCCGACGCAGACCTTTTCCGTCACCACGTCGCGGGTGGTGCCGGCCTCGTCGGTAACAATGCTGCGCGAAAAGCCAAGCAGGCGGTTGAACACGGAGGATTTTCCTGCATTGGGTCGGCCGACCACAGCCGTATGCAATCCGTCCCGAAGGATCTGCCCGCTGCGGGCACCGCGCACAAGCTCACGGAGGGTGTCTCCCGCCAGCGAAAGCTCTTTGGCAGCGCTCCCGGTATCGGGGTAGGAGACGTTCTGGTCGGAATAATCCATCACCGCGGTGTAGGCTGCGGCAACGCTGCGCAGGCTCTCGTACACCGCGCGGATCCTCGCGCCGTAAGTGCCGGAAAGCTGGGCGGCGGCATTTTTTACCGCACCGTCCCAGTCGGCGGATATCAGATCTGCCACAGCCTCGGCCTGGGTCAAATCCATCTTCCCGTTTAAGAACGCACGGCGGGTAAATTCACCGGGACCTGCCATACGTGCACCGCAGGCAAGCACACGGTCCAGCACCGTCTGCAAAAGCGCGGGGCCGCCGTGGCACTGAAGCTCTACCGTATTCTCTCCGGTATAGCTGGCAGGACCGGGGAAAAAGATGGCAAGGGCGTTATCCAGTACCTCACCTTTCTCTCCTCGGATTTCACCGAATACGGCACTTCTAGCGGGTCGTTCTGTGAGCTTTCCGCCGCTTTTCGGAAAAAACAGGCGTTCTGCAATGATCTCCGAATCACGTCCGGAGATGCGTATAATGCCGACGGCACCGGGAGCCGGTGCCGTCGCAATCGCGGCGATGGCCGCGTCCTGATTCAGTTTCATTCCGCGTCCTGCGTCTGCGCCTCGGGGGCGGGAGCAGCGTTCTGCGGACGGTTCTGCCGATTGCCGGAATGGTGACGGTTACGTCCGCCGCGGCGGCCGCGGCTGCGGCGACCGGAGGAGGAAGATGCCGGCACGGGGGCTTCGGTGCAGTCTTTGGGGCTGATGACCACGCGGCGCATGGGATCCATACCGGTAGAATAGGTGGTGACCTTGTCGTTTGCCTGCAGGGCGGTATGGATAAGACGGCGCTCGGTGGGAGACATGGGCTCCAGGGTCACCGGACGATTCTGCCGGATGGCATTCTCCGCCATGCGGCGGGCAAGACGGGTGAGAGTCTGTTCACGCTTCTCACGATAGTTCTCGGTATCAATGATCACGCGGGTATGTCCGCCCTCACGGCCGCGGTTGAAGGCCAGAGAGGAGATATACTGGATGGCATCCATGGTCTCGCCGTGGCGGCCGATAAGCTTGCCCATGTTGGGGCCGGAGAGAGAGACCTCTACGGCATCCTCACGGCGATCGGTGATCTCTGCATTGGCCTCGATGCCCATGCGGTCCAGAAGACCGATAATGAAGGGAATGGGAGCCTCATCCGACACGGGGAGCTTGACAAAGGGCTCGGCGGGCTTCTTCTCACGGGGAGCGCTGTCCCGGCGACGGTCATTGCTGCGGGAGGACCGGCTGTCGTTCTGCACCTTTTTGGGCGTGGCAGCAACGGGATTTGCGGACTTGTCCGCAGGGATCTTCATGTACAGACGGGGCTCGGGAACCGAGGTTTTCTTCACAGTGCCTTCAGCGGACTTCTCCGCGGCGGGACGGGCCTTGGGGGCCTCGGCGGCGATCTTGTCCAGCTTTTCCTGGCTGACGTTGAAGATGGGCTTTGCCACCTTCTTCGGGGCTTCGGCAGGCTTCTCTTCCTTGGGCTCGGGCATGCCGTCATCAAAGGTCACGCGGATGCGGGCATCCACGGCACCGATGCCGAGGAAGCCGCTCTTCTGGCGTTCCAGAACCTCGACGCTGACATCGTCACGGTCCATTTTCAGTTCATTCAGGGCCTTTTCGATGGCAGCATCGATATTTTTGCCCTTATACTCTAAACTTTTGATCATTTTCTGATAAATTCCTCTTATTAGTCCTCGGCGATCGAATTCTTCTCGGCCCTCTCACGGGCCTCCAGCTCGGCAGCCTTCTGTTTGTTTCTCTTCTTGCGGGCCTCTTCCTCGGCACGCTTCAGGGCAGCGGCATCCTCCTGCCGCTTGACGATCTTATTGGCGATATACTCCTGCACAACGGTCAGGATGTTGTTCATGATCCAGTAAATGGAAATTGCCGCGGGGATGCTGAAGCCGATGAGCAGGGTCATGACCGGCATCATATAGAGCATCATCTTGTTGGTGGACTGGGTGCTCTTCGCGGCAGGATCGTTGCCGTTCTGGGCAGCGTTCATGGGGTTCATCTTCTGCGTCATGTAACCGCTGAGGAAAGAAGTGGCCACGGAAACGGCGACAATGAGAAGCAGACCCCAGCTGAAGTTGGGATCGGAGAAGTTATAGGTGGGATTCTTGGAAAGATTGATGCCGAAAAGATCAAATCTGAAGTTGAAGACCTTTTCGGGCAGATCGGGCATGAGTGCCTGCAGCTCGGAGGCGTACTTATGCATATAGTCGGCCATGGTAACTTCCAGAGAATAGACCTTCTGGCCGTCGGCAAGCTTTGCGAGATTCTCGATGACGGTGCCTTCCACGCCGTGACCCTGCAGAATGGTGCTGAGGTTGGTGGCGATGGCGGCAATGGTGTCCTTGGAAAGCTTCATCAGGTAGGTCAGGGGCTGGGTAACCACATAGTAGAGACCGAACATGATGGGAAGCGTGATGAGCATGGGAAGGCAGCCGGACATGGGGCTGACCTTCTCCTCCTTGTAGAGCTTCTGCAGCTCCAGAGAATAGCGTTCCTTATCGTTTTTGTATTTCTTCTGCAGCTCCTGCATCTTCGGCTGGATCCGCATGTTGGCATACATGCCGCGCTTGGATTTCAGCGTGAAGGGGAAGAGGATCAGTTTGCAAACAATCGTAAAAACGATAATAGCCAGGCCGTAGTTCTTGACCAGCGAATAGATAAACGCCAGAATAGAACCGAACGGCCCGGTGATCAGTGTGTTGAACATCGGTATTTTTCTCCCTGTGGGCGCAGGGCTGCGCCCCGTCTCATAGGTGCTGTGTACAAATGCCGGTCACGGCACCGGGTCGTATCCCCCCGGACACAGCGGATGGCATCGAAGAATACGGCGGACGGCAAGATAGGTGCCCTTGAGCGCGCCGTATTTGGAAATGGCCTCGAATGCGTAGGCCGAGCAGGTCGGTTGAAACCGACAGCGGGGCGGAAGCCCCGGCGAGATATGCCGCCGGTAAAACGTGATAGCGGCGAGAAGGAAACGTTTCAACTGATTTCTGGCTCCTGTAAAAGGTCCATACGCCGCGCAATACGCAGCAGATCGTCCTCCAGCTCCCAAAAGGAGGCTCCGGCACTCTCCGGCCGGGCGACGATGACCAGCGTTCTGCCTGTCTTGAATCTTTCCTCGTTGAGCCGGTACGCCTCTTTCAGGCGCCGGCGCACGCGATTGCGCACCACGGCACAGCCGACCTTGGGCGTCACGGTGAGTCCCAGCCGGTTCTGCCCCTTTTTTCCCCTGCGGTCGTACAGTGTCAGGTAACGGCCGGAGCGATGGACAGCCTTGGCGTAGCTTTTGCGGAACTCACGGTTGGGCGCAAGCGATCGCGTGAATTTCATGGTTTTCCGACTTTCCGGGCGGAAATCAGTGGGTCAGCTTGACGCGGCCCTTGGCGCGGCGGCGAGCGAGAACCTTGCGGCCGTTGCGGGTGGACATTCTGTGGCGGAAGCCGCATTCCTTGGCATCGTGGATCTTCTTGGGCTGATAAGTGCGTTTCATGAATCTATTACCTCCTTAATTGGTGACACACTTTCAATTATACAACAAAAAACAACAGGCTGTCAACCAATTTGCAGCAAATTATTTTGAAACACTTTTTCCACAAGGCTGTGGATATTCTTTTGCAGCGCTTTACTTTTTGCGCCTTATGTTATATAATATATATTATCTATGATATAAAGACACTCCGGGAGGAAACGACTGTATGAACTCAGCCGCCGACGTGCTGGCCAAGGTTTTGGAGATCCTTGAGGAACATCTGTCCAAGACCACCATTGCCACTTTCTTTGAGGATGCGGAGGCCGTGGAGCTGACGGAGCAGAAGCTCGTCATCTACACTCCCATCGAATACAAACGCTCCATCATCAACAAGCTTTACATGGAACCCTTCAACAAGGCTCTGCAGGAGCTCTTCTCCGCAGATGTCAGGCTGGAAGTCATCAGCGGCAAAAATCCTGCCGAGACACCCGCCGTAAATGACGGAGGGGACGCCGTCCGCAACACCGACATGGATTACACCTTTGAAAAATACGTGGTCGGTCCCTCCAACAACTTTGCCCACGCAGCAGCCATGGCCGTTGCCCAGGCACCCGGCCGCCGCTACAATCCCCTGCTCATCTACGGCGGCTCTGGACTTGGAAAGACCCATCTTCTGTGCGCCATCGCAAACCGCATCCGCCGGGAACGGCCGGAACTGAAGATCATCTACCGGACGGGTGAACAGTTTACAAACGATGTCATCAAGGCCGTTCGCTCCCCCGATCCCGATGCAACCGTCAATTTCCGCAATCTCTACCGTCAGGCGGATCTGCTGCTCATTGACGATATCCAGTTCATCGCCGGCAAGGATGCAACTCAGGACGAATTCTTCCACACCTTCAACGCCCTTTATGAGGATCACAAGCAGATCGTCGTTTCCTCCGACCGTCCCCCCAAGGAGATCTACACCCTGGAGGACCGCATCAAATCCCGCTTTGAGGCAGGTCTTATCGCCGACATCCAGCCCCCGGATTATGAGACCCGTATGGCCATCCTGAAAAACAAGAGTGCCAATATGGACCTTGACCTTGACGAGAAGCACATGCAGTATATTGCAAAGAACGTCACCTCCAATATCCGTCAGATCGAGGGCACCATCAAGAAGATCGCCGCCATGAAGACCCTCATGGGTATGGAAATCACCCAGCAGAACATATCCAACGCCATCAAGGACATCCTCCGGGAAAATCCCGGCATCAAACCCACCGCAAACCTCATTATTGAAGAAGTCTCCTCCTTCTACGGTATTGATCCCGACATGCTCCGCTCCGCCTCCCGCAAAAAAGAGGCCCTCATTCCCCGTCAGGTGGCCATGTACATCATGCAGCATATGGCAGGCATGAGCACCCCGGCCATCGGACGCGAGTTCGGCAAGGATCATTCCACTGTTCTTCACGCCATCAGCCGCATTGAGGACTGCATCCGCAGCGGCAAGGAGCAGAAAAACGAGGTCCGCGACATCATGAACAACATCACCGGCCATTGATTGGAGCAAAGTTATCCACAGATTTCACACCTTTCCCCTCCACAGCCTGTCCACAGCGTGTGTAAAGCCTGTCGGAAAACAGCGGCGGCACATTTTCTCTGTGGAAAGTCCCCGGGAGAACCGGAATAAAAAACGCGCCCCATACAAGGAAATTTCTTCCTTTTCCACAAAACGAACACCCCTATGATATACGACGAAAAATAAATATCCTTTCATGAAAGAAGGACATGACGACATGAAGATCACCTGTGATAAAGCAAAGCTTACTGAGGCTCTGTCTCTCGGCCAGCGGGCCCTCTCCCCCAACTCCACCCTGGAGGCCATCAAGGGCTATCTCATTCAGGGCACCGAGGAGGGTATCTCCGTTTCCTCCTATAACCTCGAAACGGGTATTGTCACCAATATTCCCGCCACCTCCGTTGCCGGTGAGAGCACCGTCATCAACGGACGCATCTTCTTTGACATCATCCGCCGTCTGCCGGAGGACACCCTTTCCATCGAGGTCAATGAAAAAGGTGTTGCCGTCATCCGTTCCGGCAATTCCGAATTCAATATCATGACCCTGCCTGCGCAGGAGTTCCCCGACATGCCCCGCATCGACAGCGACCGCCAGCTCACCCTGCCCCAGGGACTTCTTAAGAGCATGATCTCCCAGACCATCTTTGCCGTTTCCCAAAGCGAATACAAGCCCATTCTCACCGGCTGCTGCTTTGACATACGCGGAAATGTGCTGCGTGTGGTAGCTCTGGATTCCTCCCGTCTTTCCATGCGCGAGGAGGAGATCGCTACCATCGACTCAACCGATTCCTACTCCTTCGTCGTTCCCGGTGCAGCCCTCCGCGAGGTAGAAAAGATCCTCAAGGACAGCGATGAGGATACGGTCAACATCTTCCTCTCCCGCAAGCACATCATCTTTGATATGGGTCAGAGCCGTCTCTTCTGCCGCCTGCTGGAGGGTGAGTATACCAAATACGACACCATCATTCCCAAGGAGAGCCGTTTCTCCGTGCTTGTAAACAACAGATGCTTTCTGGAAAGCCTCGAGCGCGTTTCCATCCTCATCAACGAGCAGCAGAAAACCCATGTACGCCTGAAATTTGAAAAGAATTCCATCCATTTCTCCACGGAGACGCTTCTTGGCAACGGCTACGACGAATGTGTCTGCAACGGCGATGCCGAAGGCATCGAGATCGGATTCTCTTCCCGCTTCCTGTCCGATGCCATCCGCTCCGTGGATGCGGACGAATGTGAGCTCGCCTTCAGCGGAACGCTGACACCCTTCGTCATCCGCCCCGTTACCGGAAACCGCTTCCTTCACATCATCGCTCCCGTCCGCATTGCGGCAAGAAACTAAATGTATCTGCAAAAACTCAGCCTGACCGATTATCGGAACTATTCTCTGGCTGAAATCACCTTTCATCCGGGTGTAAACCTGCTCTATGGCGGAAATGCCCAGGGAAAGACCAATCTGCTGGAAGCCGTGGAGCTTCTTTCCTCCGGAAAGGCCTTCCGCGCCGCAAGGGATGCGGAAGCTGTCCGCTTCGGTGCGGATCACGCAAGGCTCCGCGGTGAAATCAACTGCGGCAGCCGCAGCCGGGAGATCGATATAACCATCCCTCGGGAGGGTAAAAAAATCATCCGTATCGACAAATCCCCTGCCGCTGCCCAGAGCCTCGCGGGAAAGCTTCCCTGTGTGCTTTTTACACCGGAGCATCTGAATCTTATCAAATCCGGACCGGCAGAGCGCAGAAAGCTCATCAATTCCATCCTCTGTCAGCTGCGGCCGCGCTACTCGGCCTTGCTGACCCAATATAACCGCACCGTTGTCCAAAAAACGGCTATTCTCCGTCAGGCAGAGGAACGCAGCGATATGCTGCAGGTTCTGGAAGACTACAACCGCCGTATGGCGGAGATCGGCGCGGAGCTTATCCGCTTCCGCGCCGCCTTCGTCCGGATTCTTGCAAAGGCCGCCCCCCGACTGCATGCGGAGATCTCCGGCGGAGAGGAGCTTTCCGTCGCTTACGAAACGGTATCCGCTGTGGATGACCCTTCGGCGGAGAGCGAAGTATTAAAAAATCAGCTATATTCCCGTCTTTGCGCCCTTCGGGCGGCGGAAATTGCCGCCCGGGCGTGCCTTTCGGGTCCGCATCGTGATGATCTGCTCATCACCGTGGACGGCCGGGAGGCCCGGCAGTATGCCTCGCAGGGACAGTGCCGTACGGCGGCGGTGGCCCTGAAGCTTGCCAGCCGCCACATCATGGAAAAAGAGCTCGGCGTTATACCGCTGCTGCTTCTGGACGACATACTGTCGGAGCTGGATGCCCGGCGGCAGGATTACGTTTTGAACCGCATCGACCGGGGACAGATCTTTATCACCGGCTGTGAGGACGAGGCCGCCCGCCGCCTGCGGGCAGGCCGTATCTTCGAAATATCCGCCGGCACAGTAGCCGGCCGGCGGGATTTCGGGCGGATGGGATAAAAGGAAAAAAGGATATGTACATTTCTCTCGGTGTATCCGCCGTGGTCCGGAAAGCGGATATCGTCGGCATTTTTGATCTGGACAACACCACCGTATCCCGCCGCACCCGCGTGCTGCTCTCCACCATGCAGAAGGCAGACCGGGTACACGATGCCTGTGAGCCGGGTACCATCCCTAAGAGTATGATCCTCACGGAATATGCCGGGGAAAAGGGACTTTGGCTCTCTCAATATTCACCGCAAACCCTTGCCCGCCGCATGGAGGGCACCGTCACCCCGTCGGTATACCGGGCATACGATCATAAGGAAAGGCAAATCCGCGTGGAGACCACGCAGAAGGATAGGTAAAAGCAGAAAATGAACTCCAATCCCATGGAACAGCAGTACGGCGCATCGGAGATCCAGGTCCTTGAGGGTCTGGAGGCCGTCCGCAAGCGCCCCGGTATGTACATTGGATCGACCTCGGTATCCGGTCTGCATCATCTGGTGTATGAGATCGTTGACAACTCTATCGACGAAGCTCTGGCAGGCTACTGCACCGAGATCGACGTGAGCATCAATGAGGATAATTCCGTTACCGTCCGTGACAACGGACGCGGTATTCCCGTGGATATCCAGCCTCAGACAGGCAAATCCGCCCTTGAGGTGGTCTTCACCGTCCTGCACGCCGGCGGTAAGTTCGGCGGCGGCGGATATAAGGTCTCCGGTGGTCTGCACGGCGTCGGTGCCAGCGTTGTCAATGCTCTTTCCGAGTGGCTGACGGTACAGGTCTGCCGTGAGGGTAAGATCCATGAGATGAAATTTGCCCGCGGCAGCGTGGTACAGGAAAT
>JAFQKV010000116.1 GCA_017414715.1 Clostridia bacterium | reverse complement strand
ACAACGACAGCGGCGGCAAGCACGCCGAGGGAAACGGATAAGAAGGTGTTTTTGGGCTTGAAATCAAGCAGAGCGGCAATGCCGGTGCCCGTCCAGGCTCCGGTGCCGGGCAGGGGAACGGCTACAAAAAGCAGCAGCCCCCAAAAGGCATAACGCGTGACCTTGTCGGATTTGGAAAGAAGCTTTTTTTCGATCTTCTCGGCAAACGGAGCCAGCTTCGGACGGCGGCGCAGCCAGTTGAAGACAGGGCGCAGCAGATAGAAGATGACCGGTACCGGCAGTAGATTTCCGATGACGGAAAGGAAAAAACACTCCCATACGGGGAGCCCCGCGATACAGCCGATGGGAATGGCAAGACGGAGCTCCACAAAGGGACACATGGAGACGATGAACACGGCGATCTCCGGTCCGAGAGAGGAAAGAGAATCAAAGAGGGCTTGAGCAAGTTCGTGCATGATTTACCTCATTTTTCCAAATTTGCGGACTCTTGGGATAGCTCCGCCGGGGACCAGCTTATACTGATCGCTCTCGGGGGAGAGTTTGCGGATGTTTTTAACGGCAAAGAGGCTGGTGAGTGCCATGAGCACGGCGGTAATGAGCAGCAGCTGCTGTACGCTGCCAAGGGAAATGCCGAGCAGGTGAATGGCGGTATCGCCGATGACGGCAACATAAGCCGTGCCGGCAAGCTGTCCGAGCAGGGAGGCGGCATTGACGACAATGGTATAGCAGGAAATGTAGTTGGTGCGGTCGGTCTCGGGGAGGTTGATATAGGCGAGGTTTGCGATGGTGATGTTGTGTCCGACACCGACGAAATGCTGAACAAAGCGCACAATGGTCATCAGCCACAGGTAGTTTGAGCCGGTAACAAAGGCGTAGGGGATATATGTGACGGCAATAAGGATCGTGCCGACCCAGAAAACCGTAAACCAGGCATATCGGGAGAGCTTCTTGCGCCAGTATCCGGTGAAAAGGCCAAGGAATGCCAGATAACAGATATTAACAACGGAAATATAGGTGTAGGAAACCTTTGCGGTGTTCAGCAGGTAGTAATTCAGGTTGGAGGCGGTGAGACCCGTGGTAAAGTAATAGAAGAGCACCACGAGCATGGTGATGGCGAATTTTTTGTTTTTGAGACAGACTGTCACGATGTTGGACAGCTTCTGCCGGGGAGGCTCTTCGTAGTCATACTCCTTGGGCAGGGACAGACAGATGGTCTCGACGATTGCAAGGGCAAAAGCCACGTAACGCAGGGTGATGATGACGGTCTTCTCGGCCGGAGAACCGGCAAGCGCATCGGCAACCAGGCTGCAGATGAGGGCAGAGCCGCAGGCCGCGATATTGACCACGATCTGGTTGACGGAAAGATAACGTGCCCGGACCTCGTCGGGAATATAACGGATGTGCCATGAGGTGTATGCAGGGGAGGAGATCGCATTGAGCATGTGGCTGACAAAGGTCAGAATGATAAATGCGGTCACGCGTGCTGCGTTATCCTCCACAAATACCGGGACAATGGTTATGCCGAGGATAGAGAAGATGTAATAGAAGGTTCGCATCACCGCAAGCGGGATCCTGCGGCGGCGCATGCGACCGAAAATCTTTGCGGAGAAGATGCAGAGAACAGCAGAGATGTTGGGGATAAAGGCTATGATTCCGGCATTGACGATATTGATATCATATGCCAGCAAAAAGCCGGTATAGAAGACACCTGCTGTCAGCGTGGAAATAATTGCAGAAACAAGACCGGCACCGAGCATGGCTGCCCGGGCGGCACCGAAGGTATCCTTCAGGTTAAAGATCGAGGGTCCGTGGTTCATAAAGCGCTGAAACAGTTTTTTCATAAGGCTCATCTTCCGTCCTCTGCAACACAGATGAGATCCTGTATTGCGGCATATTTCTTTTCTCCGATGCCGGAGACATGCATAATATCTGCGGGGGCTGCAAAGGGGCCGTTTTGGGTGCGGTGCGCGATGATCTGCGCTGCAAGCTTATCACCGATGCCGGGAAGTGCCGTTAGCTCCTCCGCTGTTGCGGTGTTGATATTCAGCCGGAAAGAAGCTGCCGGCGTGGCAGAGGGGGCGGCTGAGGGACTTGCGGGTGCAGCGGCAGACAGGCTGACGCCGGGCGTTGCCATGCCTTGCGCGGGCAGCGGGGCGATGCCGCCGGGAATACCGTATCCGATGAGAAAACCGGACGCAAAGCCAAGGAAAAGCACGGTAAGCGCGAGAGCGAGGATCTCATGTTTCTTCATAGTTTGCTCCGGTGGTTGAATTCGGCCGAGAGGTCTGCTATAATACAACATACAGTTACTAATATCATAATACAGAACCGAAAACTTTGCAACCGTTTTTTGCGCATCCGCGCCGGCTGCTGCCCGAATATTTTACAGTGAGGTCAACATGAAAAAGATCGTTGCGTTTACTCTTGCGTTTCTTCTGCTTTTTGGTACCGTGGCACCGGTGACGAGCTATGCCGCTGCACCCGATGTGACTGCGGAGGCCGTCTATGTGCTGGAGCGAAACTCCGGAAAGGTGCTCTACGAGAAGAATGCGGATGCAAAGATGTTCCCGGCCTCCACCACCAAACTGATGACAGCGCTGCTGGTGCTGGAGCATATTAAAAGCCCGGAGGATTTTGATGAGGTCATCACCGCATCCACCGGTGCCGTTACTCACGAGAACTTAAGCGGCAACGGCTCTACCGCGGGTGTGCTGCCCGGGGAGAAGCTGACGTTGGACGAACTCTTCCATTTCCTGCTTATTCAGTCGGCAAATGATGCTGCAAACGTTCTTGCAGAGTACGTATCGGGCTCCATCGCTCTTTTTGTGACCAAAATGAATGCCCGCGCAGCAGAGCTTGGTATGACGGGAACCAGGTATGTCAATCCTCACGGTGAGCACGACGAAGGCCATTATACCACCGCCAGGGATCTTTCCATCCTCCTTTCGGAGATCGTGAAGCACGAGAAATACTGCACCGTGGCTGCCACCCGCCAATACAGGAAGGAACCCACCAACAAGTATAAGCAGGAACGCATTTTCAATAACACAAACAGGCTCATTAATCCAAACTCATCCTTCTACAACGAGAATGTCATCGCCGGAAAGACCGGCTTTACCACGCCTGCGGGTTACTGCCTTGCTTCTTATGCGGAAAAAGACGGCCTTGAGCTCATCGTTGTCACCATGAAATCCGCAAAGGACACAGAGGCAGGTGGCGGATACCATTTCAACGACCAGACGGCGCTTTACAAGTGGCTCTTCTCCATTTACAGGAACATGCCTATTGTCCCGGCAGGAACGCCGGTATGCGAGGTTCCCGTCCGCCTCTCCGAAGCTGCGGATACAGTCACGGTACTGACGGTGGATGAGGTTTGCGCTGTCGTCAATACGGAAACCTACGATGAGGCACTGGTCTCCGTCGTTCCCCAGCAGGCGGTAAAGGAGCTTGTGCTGGATGCTCCCGTTGCCAAAGGGCAGAAGGTCGGCCTTGCAGACGTATATTATGACGGTCAGGCGGTCGGTACCGTTTCGCTGAGTGCGATCACCGGGGTGGAGCGCTCCGGCTGGCTTTATGCCAGGGACCGCATCGGTGCATTCTTTGCGCTGTGGCCGGTGCGTATACTGATTATCCTTCTCGTTATTGCCGCCGGTGTCTGGATCTATCTGCGGGAGAGAGCCGTTCGCCGCCGCAGAATGGAAAACCGTCTGCGCAGATATCGGTGAAAATAATTTCTGTATCCCTATTGCAATTCACGGTATAGTATGGTATAATATCCCGGTTGAAAAGGGACGGTCCTCTGTCGTGTCACATTTTCTATTAGCGGCATGAACGTCTGCAGTGAAAGGAGGAACATTCATGGACCTCATTAAAGCGCTCACAGAAGAGCAGATCCGTACCGACCTTCCCAAGCTGGAAGTTGGTGCTACCGTTCGCATTCAGGTTAAGGTCAAGGAAGGCAACCGCGAGAGACTTCAGGCTTTCGAGGGCACCATCATCGCCATCAAGCATGGCGGCATCTCCGAGACCATCACCGTCCGCCGTATCTCCTATGGCATCGGCGTCGAGAGAACCTTCCCGGTCAACTCTCCCTCCATCGCCAGCATCGAGGTCGTTCGCAAGGGTAAGGTCAGACGCGCAAAGCTCTACTACCTCCGCGACCGTTACGGCAAGTCCGCCCGCCTCAAGGAGTCCCTCTGATCCGGGAAGACCGAAAAGCGATCCAAAGGAAGCCCCTCCGACATCCGTCGGAGGGGCTTTTACATGTCTGTGTGTCTTCTTTTTCTATCCGAGCACCGTGCAAAGCAGCGGAATGGTGGCAAAGGAAAGCAGCGTGGTCACAAAAACGCCGATGGAGGCGGTCTTTTCATCCCCACCGTATTCCTGGGAGAGGATCACGGCAAAAACGGCGCAGGGCATGCCGGCGATAACGGTGCATATGCCGCGGGCCATATCGCTCATGGGAAGGAAGCTGACCACGGCAAAGACGATGGCGGGAAGAATGAGCAGACGGACGACGGCCAGAACGTAGATCTTCCAGTTCAGGAAGAGATCGCGGATATTGACCCCTGCAAGCACGGTGCCGATAACGATCATGGATAACGGAATCGTCGTATTGCCAAGCTGATAGAGCGTGTCGTAGATAAAGCCTTCGTAAAGGAAAGTATAGACCGGTGCGGGGAAAACGGGAGAGATCAGAAAGAGAAACAGGCCGAGGAAGGCCGCAAAGGATCCGGGAGCCAGCAGAAGCTTCCAGCGGAAGCCGGTTTCCTTACCGCGGCGAAGCAGCCACACGCCGAGGGTGTAGCCCAGGGCATTGAAGGGGATGTTGAAGAAAACCGCGAGGAATATGGCATCCTGTGCCGCACCGGGATAGATGGCCGTCAGAACGGGATAGGCCATGAAGGCAGCATTGGAAAAGACGATCATGAAGCGGAAAACGCCCTCGTATTTCATATCGACCCGGCAGAGTTTGACAAAGAGGATGCCGGCAAAAAAGGTCAGAACATAGTAAAAGGCGGAAACGCCGAGCATCATGGAACCGGCCTTGAGATCCTCCGGGGAAAAGCGGCGCATAAAGGTGGAGATATAGAGGGCGGGCATGGTGACGTTTGAGATGAAGGAGGAGAGCTTCGGACCGACGGAGACATCGATAAAGTGCAGACGCTGGGCACCAAAGCCGATGAGGATCAGGAGCAGCAGCAAAAGCAGTTGATTTGTAATTTCAACAGACATGGTGAGACCTCGCAGATTCTGAATGATAACATTATAAGCCTATGGCGGCGAAATTGCAATCGTTATTGCAAAGACGGCCGGATTTTGCTATTATTAGATAAAACGGAAATGTGAAGGAGATGCCGGTATGAAGATCGTGGTTGCAATGGACAGCTTTAAGGGCAGCGTGACCTCCCTGCAGGCGGGGAATGCCGTGGCGGAAGGCCTTCGGCGGGCGCATATCCACGCCGATATCACTGTCCTTGGTCTTGCTGACGGCGGTGAAGGGACGGCAGAACTTGTCACACGCGCGATGGGCGGGCAGATGTATGAAAAGCAGGTCACTGGACCTCTCGGCGCACAGGTTTCTGCGCGATGGGGCTATGTGGCGGAAAAAGGCCTTGCCGTTATTGAAATGGCAGAGGCCGCCGGACTGCCTCTTGTGCCGGAACACCTTCGGGATCCGCGCCGGACGACCACATTCGGTGTCGGGGAATTAATGCGGGAGGCACTCCGCCGGGGATGCCGGGAGATGCTTCTCTGCCTTGGCGGCAGTGCCACCAACGATGGGGCGATGGGCGCGCTTACTGCCCTCGGTGCAAGATTTTATGATGAAAAAAACGAATTGCTCGGTGTGTCTGGTGCGGATATGTGCCGCGCGGCAAGAGCAGACCTTTCCGGATTGGATGCGGGACTGCATGAAATGCGTATCCGAATCGCCTGTGATGTAACCAATCCTCTCTGCGGTGAGCTTGGTGCTGCGGCCGTGTTCGGACCTCAAAAAGGGGCGGACGAAACAGCGGTTGCGGAACTGGATGCGGGACTTGCACGCTTTGCGGATGTTATTTCCGCCGCCGTCGGGCGGGATCTTCGGAACGAGCCCGGCGCGGGAGCCGCAGGCGGCATGGCTTTTGGACTGATGAGCGTGCTTTCAGCCGAACCGCAGATGGGTGCGTCGCTTGTACTTGCATCGCAAGGTGCACAAACCGCACTTCGCGGTGCCGATCTTGCCATCACCGGCGAGGGAAGCTGTGACGGACAGACTGCCGCGGGAAAAGGTCCCGCGGCCTTTTGCAGGATGGCAAAGGCTGCCGGCGCTGTGACGGTGGCCCTCTGCGGAAGCATAGGATCGGGTGCGGATAATTCTTCGGCGGACGCACTGTTTTGCATCCAGCAGGGCGCGGTGAGCCTTGCAAAGGCAATGGAGCCCGAATATGCTGTCCGTAACATCGCGAAGACTGCGGAGCAGGTGCTGCGACTGTATCTTTCACGAAAGTAAGAGGAAAAATCAGTATGGATAAGATCTGGATCGAAATGTACGAAGCCGCAAAGGCGGTTCTCTGCGAAAGACAGGTGTCGGAATATCTTTCCTGCGGTGAGGTTTCGGCTGCCGTGCAGTCTGAATCCGGTAGAATTTATACGGGCGTATGTATTGATACCTGCTCCGGGCTTGGTGTTTGTGCGGAGCGTAACGCCATATTTCATATGATAACGAACGGCGAGTATGAGATCAAACGAGTTCTCTGCATCATGCCGGACGGATCCTCCGGAGCTCCCTGCGGAGCCTGCCGCGAGCTGATGGTGCAGCTGATGGCGGGGAAATACCGTGATGTTGAAATTATGGCGGACTTTAAGAACGGTCGTACCGTACGCCTTGGCGATATCACGCCGGAATGGTGGATCAAGTGAATATTTGCTGTGCGAATATGAAAAGAGGTGAGCTGCATGCAGGCGATTGTAGCGTATATTAAAGAAAAATATGATCCGCTGTCACTCATTGTTTACGGATCCTACGCAAACGGTACCAACAATCTGAACAGCGATTTTGATGCCCTGGTGATCTGGCGCGGTAACGGGCAGATCCATGACACCGCATGTGTTGCAGGTGTTCGACTGGATGTTTTTGTATATCCGGTTTCTTTTTTTGACGGAGCATATAGCTGCGAGGATCTCATTCGCATCTTTGACGGAAAAATCCTCATCGACACCGATGACATGGGGAAAAATCTACAGCTGCAAGTGCTTCAATACCTGCGCGAGCGCCCGCAGAAGACCGAAGCGGAAATCCAATGCGATATTGACTGGTGTGTAAAGATGTGTGAGCGCGCCGGACGCGGCGATGCTGAAGGGATGTTCCGGTGGCATTGGCTGCTGGTTGACAGTCTCGAAATCTTCTGTGATGCGGTACGCCAACACTATTTCGGCCCCAAAAAGACGCTGCTGTGGATGCAGGAAAAGCAGCCGACGGCCTTCCTGTATTATGAAAAGGCACTTAAAGATTTCAGTTATGAAAGCCTGAATGACTGGATATCGTATATCAGAGATCTGCGGAAGAAGACGAAATAATAAAAACGGCCTGTGAAACTCACAGGCCGTTCTTTTGCTTTGTGGGAAATCAGTTCAGCAGGCTGAGGATAAATGCGTTGAGCAGGAAGACGATGGAAACGATGGTGGTGATCTTGGAGAGACGCTCGTCCCAGGCGGTGGACTTGTTCTTGTCGCCCATGAGGGACTCGGCAGCACCGGTGATGGAACCGAGGCGCTCGCTCTTGCCGCTCTGGAAGATGATGGTACCAACGAGGAAGACGGAGAGGACGACCTCGAGGATGGAGAGAATAAGAACGATGGTATTCATATCTGTCGGATCCTTTCTATAGATTGATAACCGTTAGTGAACGATAAGGGTGGTGCCGTCCATCTCGGCGGGCTTGGCGAGGCCGAGCAGGTCGAGAATGGTGGGGGCAATGTCGCAGAGCTTGCCGGAACGGAGGGAAACGTCGGCACCGGTGACAACGAAGGGGACGGGATTCAGAGTGTGGGCGGTGAGGGGAGAGACCCCGTCCGCCTCCAGCATCTCGTCGGCGTTGCCGTGGTCGGCGGTGATGAGACAGATGCCTGCAGCGGCGGAGACGGCCTCAACGATGCGGCCAACACACTCGTCAACGGTTTCGACGGCGCGGACAGCGGCATCAAAGATACCGGTGTGGCCGACCATGTCGCAGTTGGCAAGGTTTGCGATGATGCAGTCGTACTCCTGAGATGCGATGCGGCGGCAGACCTCGTCGGTCACCTCAACCGCGCTCATCTCAGGCTGAAGGTCGTAGGTTGCGACCTTGGGAGAAGGGATCAGCACGCGGTCCTCACCGGGGAAGACCTGCTCCACGCCGCCGTTGAAGAAGAAGGTAACGTGGGCGTACTTTTCCGTCTCGGCGATGCGCAGCTGGCGCATACCGCAGGCAGCGACGTACTCGCCGAGGGTGTTCTTCAGGTCCTGAGGCTTGAAGGCGACATCCACACCCGGCATCGTGGCATCATACTGGGTGAAGCACACAAAGTGAGGAAGCACCGGGCCGCCCTTGCGCTCAAAGCCGTCAAAGTCGGGATCGACGAGGGTGCGGGTGATCTCACGGGCACGGTCGGGACGGAAATTGAAGAAAATGACGGAATCATCGGAGGTGATGCCGGCATCGTTTGCACAGACGGTGGGCTCGACGAACTCGTCGGTGATATCGGATGCATAGGACGCAGCCATGGCGGCCACGGGATCCTCGTTGAAGTCGCCCTGACCGAGCACGATGGCCTCGTAGGCGCGGGAAACGCGCTCCCAGCGCTTGTCGCGATCCATGGCATAGTAGCGGCCCATGAGGGTGGCAACGGTGGCACCGTATTGGCCGCACTTCTCCACCAGCTCGGCGACAAAGTCCTTGCCGGAGGTGGGAGAGACATCACGGCCATCGAGGAAGCAGTGCACGTAGACGCGGGAAAGACCCTTATCGTGCGCCATCTTCAGCAGTGCATAGAGATGACTGTTGTGGCTGTGAACACCGCCGTCGGAAAGAAGACCCATCATATGCAGGGCGGAGTTCTTCTCAAGACAGTTGTCCATCGCAGCAACCAGGGCCGGGTTCTCAAAGAACACGCCGTCGGCGATCTCCTTGGTGATGCGGGTCAGCTCCTGATACACGACACGGCCGGCGCCGATGTTGGTGTGACCGACTTCGGAGTTGCCCATCTGTCCCTCGGGAAGACCGACATCCATGCCGGAGGCACCGAGGCTGGTCTTGGGGGAAGCGGCAAAAATACGGTCAATATTCGGCGTGTTCGCGGCATGAATGGCGTTGCCCATCTCGGAGTTGTTGATGCCGAAGCCGTCTAAGATCAATAATACGATGGGATTTTTCAAAGGTTAACTCACCTTTCTTTTGCCTTTGCAGGCATGATAATTACTGATTGGCAGCGTGAACGATCTCAGAAAAGTCGGAGGCCTTCAGGGAAGCGCCGCCGATGAGACCGCCGTCGACATCGGGCTTGGAGAGAAGCTCGGCTGCGTTGGAGGCCTTCATGGAGCCGCCGTAGAGGATGGAAACGGCACGGGCGACACGGGCACCGTACTTGCTGCGGACGAAGGCGCGGATGAGGTTGCAGATCTCCTCGGCCTGATCGGAGGTGGCAGTCTTGCCGGTGCCGATGGCCCAGATGGGCTCGTAGGCGATGACGATCTTCTTCATGGCAGCAGCATCAACGTCGCGAAGGGCAATCTTGAGCTGGGTGGTGATGACCTCGTTTGTGATGTCGGCCTCGCGTTCCTCAAGGCTCTCGCCGACGCAGAGGATGGGACGAAGACCGGCGGCACCGGCAGCGAGAACCTTCTTGTTGACGGTTTCGTTGGTCTCGCCGAAGTACTGACGGCGTTCGCTGTGGCCGATGATGACATACTTGACACCCAGAGAGGTCAGCATCTCGGCGGAAACCTCACCGGTGTAGGCACCGGAAGCCTCGTAGTGCATGTTCTGGGCACCGACGGAGATGCGGCAGCCGCGGACAGCCTTGATGGCATTGGGAAGGTCGACAAAGGGAACGCAGACAACGGTCTCACACCACTTGGTGCGCTGCACGAGAGGACGGAGCTCGTTGATGAGGGCGCGGGTCTCGGCGGGGGTCTTGTTCATCTTCCAGTTGCCGGCGATGATGGTCTTGCGATAGGCACGGTTCATAAGAGAGTACTCCTTTTTTATGTGAAGAAAATTGATTTGCGTAATTTGACCGGCGGGCGAAGAGCGTTGCCGGACTTCGCCGCGCCGGGGAAGAGGTATGCGCTATGAGCTGAATTACTTATCCAGCAGGCAGGCGATGCCGGGCAGCTCGAGACCTTCGAGGAACTCCAGGGAGGCGCCGCCGCCGGTGGAGATGTGGGTGATGCGGTCGGCATAGCCGAGCTGCTCGCAGGCAGCAGCGGAGTCACCGCCGCCGACGATGCTGGTGGCATCGCTCTCGGCGAGGGCGCAGGCAACAGCGTTGGTGCCGCGGGCGAGGACGGGGTTCTCAAAGACACCCATGGGGCCGTTCCAGACAACGGTCTTGGCAGCCTTCACGGCAGCAGCGAACTTCTCGCGGGTCTTCTCGCCGATATCAAGGCCCATCTTGTTCTCGGGGATCGCGCAGGAGCAGACGGTCTCAACGGGGATCTCGGCATCGATGGGATCGGGGAAGGATTCGGTGACGACGGTGTCGATGGGCAGGAGCAGCTCAACACCGGCCTTCTCGGCCTTGGCGAGCATATCCTTGCAGTAGTCGATCTTCTCGGAATCGAGCAGGGACTGGCCGACGCACTTGCCCTGAGCGGCGAGGAAGGTGTAGGACATACCGCCGCCGATGATGAGGGTATCGACCTTGGTGAGGAGATTGTTGATAACATTGAGCTTGTCGGAGACCTTGGCGCCGCCGAGGATGGCAACGAAGGGACGGTCGGGGTTGGCAAGAGCCTTACCCATGATGCCGATCTCCTTCTGGATCAGGTAGCCGCAGACGGCGGGCAGATAGTCGGCAACACCGGCGGTGGAGGCGTGAGCGCGGTGTGCGGTGCCGAAGGCATCGTTGACGAAGATCTCGCCGAAGGAAGCAAGCTCCTTGGAGAACTCGGGATCGTTCTTCTCCTCGCGCTTATCAAAGCGGACGTTCTCCAGCAGCATGGCGTGACCGCACTCGAGGGCGGCAGCCTTAGCCTTGGCATCCTCGCCGATGATATCGTTTGCGAGAACGACCTCGGTGCCGAGCAGCTCGGTCAGACGGGCGGCAACGGGAGCGAGGGAATACTTGGCAACGATCTCACCCTTGGGCTTGCCCATGTGGGAGCAGAGAACGACGCGGCAGTTCTGGGACAGAAGGTACTTGATGGTGGGAAGAGCCTCAACGATACGCTTGTCGCTGGTGATCTTGCCATCCTTCATGGGAACGTTGAAGTCGCAGCGGACGAGTACGCGCTTGCCGGCTACTTCAATGTCTTCGATGCTTTTCTTGTTGTAATCCATGTAAACAATCTCCTTTGATTAAATTGACTGAATTCGGTTTCCCCTGCACGGGCAGAGGGCAACGTATAAATTATATGACAAATTGACCCGAATTTCAATAGGAAAAGTACAAAAAATCATATTGATTTGCGGTATCGTAAAAATCACACAACCGGGTGTGAGAAAAAGAGCCGCTTTTGTTAAAAATGTATCTATATTTTTGCCGTATCCGTACGATTTACTCCCGCAGCGCTCTCGGCGAGGCTTCCGGTGCGCTGCATGCCGGGGAAGGAAAGCTGCCGAAGCGCCTCGTAGGCAACGATGGCGACGGAATTGGACAGATTGAGGCTGCGGGCTTCGGATATCTGGGGGATCCGGATGCAGTGTGAAAGATCGCTCTTTAAAAGATCTTCCGGAAGTCCCGCGGTCTCCCGACCGAAAAGAATGTGGTCTTCGTCGGCATACCCGGCATCTGCATAACACAGGCATCCCTTGGTGGTGGCATACCAGCGGCGGGCATCCGGCCAGGCGGCAAGATACTCCGCAAGGCTTTCGTAGCGGCGAATATCCAGCAGATGCCAGTAATCCAATCCTGCGCGCTTGAGCTTACGGTCGTCGATCTCAAAGCCCAGGGGTCCGACCAGGTGAAGCACGCAGCCGGTGACGGCGCAGGTACGGGCGATATTGCCCGTGTTTTGCGGGATCTCCGGGCAGACAAGTACGAGGTGAAGCATAACGGAATGAATTCTCCTTACATTATTTAAGTCAAATCAGACGTCGGTAGAGGTAGGCACGGCCTGCCTTTCCGCATTTTTCAAGCACGCCGATATGGCAGAGCACGCGAACCGCATTCTGTGCGGCGGGAAGACGGATGTGTGCATCCGCAGCCAACTGCTTTGCGGTAAATGTCTCCGGAAGATCGGGGAGAAGGGCCGCATAGTCTGCCGGTGTGCAGAGATCACAGCATCCGAGAACCTCTTGCGGGATGCGCTCGTAACGCCCGGATCCGCGCTTGCGGTCACGGCTCCAGCCGTTGAGCAGACGATAATCGGTGACCGAGAGCAGTACCGGACAGATGTGCAGCCGCTCGTTTGGGATGAGATGCCGGATATACCCAAGCTCACGGAATATGTTGAAGTAGGTTCCGGTAAGCGGGCTTTTGCGCGGCGGGGTGACGGCACCGGTTTGTTCGTCGATCCAGCAAATCATCTTCACCGCCGGAATCGGACAGACCACCCGGACGGTGTGTTCGGGCAGGTATGCGGCGAGCTTGTCCCGCAGAGGATAGAAGCCGCCGGTCTGGATCTCTGTGATGCCGTCTTCGTTCAAAATATCCGCTACGTATCGGCCGACGGGGATCTCGTGGCATTCGGTGCGGGGCTCGATAGCTGCTTTCAGAGCGGCGTGCATGGTCTTTTCGCCCAACGTGCCGATGCCGTCATTGCATCGTTCGGCGCAGAGCTTGGCACGTACGGCTTCGGACATGCGCTGTGGATCGATGACCATCTGAAATTCCTCCCGTTTTGCCGCATTTCTGAAGATGAGCTATTTTATCATAAAATGGCCCGTTTGGAAAGGGCTGCGTGGTTGCAAAAGAGAGAAATGCGTGTTACAATAAACAGGAACTTCAGAAAAGGAGGGAGAGCCTGTGGCAAACGAGTTGCGGATCCGCAGACCCGACGGCATTGTCGTGGATAAAAAGACCTGCGAGAAGCTGATCTGTGAGCCGGACGGAAATGCGGCGCGTCTGTGGCTTTTGCTTGCAAATTCCGGCGATATAAGCCGCGATACCGCTGCGGCACGGCTTTCCCTGCCCCGCTCCGCGGTGGATGCCGCCTACGCGGCTCTCGTGCGGGCCGGCCTCTGTCCCGGAGGGGAAGAGAATACCGAGCCGAAGGCAGAGACACCGATGACGACTAAGGACGTGCTGGTGCGCCGCGAGACCGACGATTATTTCAACTGGCTGCTTTCCTATGCGGAGCAGACCCTCGGACGGACACTGACGCCCTCGGATACCGTGACCCTCATGCGGGTGTGTGACCGCTACGGCCTGATGGCGGAGACGGTGCCGCTGCTCTTGCGTTTTTGTGCCGACAAGGCGGATCCCGGCGGTGTGACCGGTCGCCGTGCCACCATGTATCAGGTGGAAAAGGCGGCGGTGCTCTGGGAGCGTGAGGGGATCGACTCGCCGGAAAAGGCAGATGCCTACATCCGCCGTGAGACGGAGACCCAGACGAAGGTGCAGAATTTCCTGCGGGATCTCGGCATCTTTTCCACCACCCCCGCCGTGCAGAAGACTGTTGCCGCATGGCTGGACAGCGGTCTTCCCACCGAGGTCCTGATGCATGCCTGTGACCTGACGGTGGCAAAGACCGGACTTTTGAAATGGAACTATGCCGATTCCATTCTGCGCAGCTGGATATCCAAGGGACTGCGCACCATAGCTGATATACAGCGGGAGGAAGGCTCGAAAAAGCAGAAGCCTGCAGCCCCGCAGAAGACCGGAGATGAGCTGGAGCGCCGCCGTGAGATCATGCGGCGCAATATGGAGCGCGCCGGCGGAGGAGAGGACAAATGACGCCCGATCGCAGAATTCTTACAAAAACCCGTGCGATATTTGAAGAAAGACGTCGTATGAGTGACAGTCTGCAGCTGCAGCGACAGCAGGCACTGTACGCCGCCTGCCCGGAGATCGAACCGATCGACGGTGCGCTGCGTACCCTTGGCGTGGAGATCGCCCGCAGCGTCTTTGAGGCCGACAGTGCCCGCCGCCTTGCGGAGATCAAGGCACGTGCCGCCGAGCTTCGTGCCGACCGCGCCCGCCTGCTGCAAAAGGCGGGACTGACCGAGCCGAAAGCGGATGCATGCGATGCGTGCGGAGATACAGGATATCTGCCCGACGGCGGTTTTTGCGAATGCTTCCGCAAGGAATACATACGGCAGACCCTGGCGTACCTTTCGGACAGGCTTCCTGCCGGAACTTTTGAAAACTTCAAGCCGCAGATGTTCTCATCGGCCGAGGATCCGGAGCTGGGGGTTTCGCCCCGGGCGGCGGCGGAGACCAACGCCCGTGTTATGCGTACCTTTGCGGAAAAATTTGATTCCTCCCACGAGAATCTTTATTTGATGGGACCTTCCTCCTGCGGAAAGTCCTATCTTGCGGCGGCTGCGGCGCGCCGCGCTGCGGAGCGGGGCTTCTCTGTGGAGTATCAGACGGCCTTCAACCTCTGTGCCGATTTTGAAGCCCAGCGCTTCGGCCGCGGTGACGAGCAGACCGATGCCGCCGTGCAGGCTTATTTTGATTGTGATCTGCTGGTACTGGACGATCTTGGCTGCGAGATGAATTCTGCCTTCTCCGGCCCGGCAATCTATAATCTGCTCAGCACGAGACATACGGCGGGAAAGTCCACCGTCATCCTCTCAGAACTTTCGGCAGCCGAGCTTTCCTCGCGTTATATGCCCCAGACGGCAGGCCGCATCCGCAATGACTATACGAATCTGATTTTTCTTGGCGGTATGCGAAGAGGAGACTGAACATATTGCTTGCAGTGCCCCGATTCATTTGGAGTCGGGGCATTGTTGCGCATAAAGACGGTAAAAAAGCCTTGGCATTTTTTGCGGTATATGATATAATGATATGAAGGAATATAGGTCTTTTCCAAAGGAGCTTTGTTATGCTTTTTCAGACTGAAAATACTGAACCCGCCGCAGGTAAGGAGAATACTGCCGGATTTTCCGGCTGGGCTTATGACTGGGCCGAGGCGCTGGTAACAGCGCTGGTGGTCATCGTGCTGCTTTTTTCCTTTGTCATGCGTGTCAGCACCGTTGACGGGGATTCCATGCTGCCGACACTGCACGACGGCGAATTTCTGCTGGTGTCCGATCTGTTCTACAGTCCCGAACCCGGCGATATCATCGTCGCAAAAACGGAAAATTTCGATTATCCCATCGTCAAGCGCGTCATCGCCACCGGCGGTCAGCTGGTGGATATCAATTTCAAGACCCATGAGGTTCGGGTGGACGGTGTGGTTCTCGAAGAAACCTACATCAACGCACCGACCAAGGTATCCTATGATGTCACCTTCCCGCTCGTTGTCCCCGAGGGATGTGTCTTTGTGCTGGGAGATAACCGGAACGAGAGCTCCGACAGCCGGGACTCCCGTATCGGCTGCATCGATGAGCGGCGGATCCTCGGGCAGGTGGTGCTGCGGGTGCTGCCTATTTCCGCCTTCGGAAATCCCCGGGCGGGCGAATAATATGGATTAAGGAATTGTTTTGATATGAAGATCCAATGGTACCCAGGCCATATGGCCAAGACCCGCCGCGAGATCGAAGAGAGTCTTGCGCTGGTGGATCTGGTGGCGGAGGTGGTGGATGCCCGTGTGCCCATCAGCTCCCGTAATCCCGATCTGTGGGAGCTTTGCTCCCGCCGCCCGTGGATCGTTGTGCTCAACCGCGTGGATCAGGCGGATCCCAATGCGACGGCCCGTTGGCGCACCTATTTTGAATCCCAGGGACTGACCGTGGTGGAGACCGACGCGAAAAGCGGCAAGGGCTGCGGAAAGTTTTTACCCGCCGTTCGTGAAAAACTGAAGGAGAAGCTTACTCGCTTTGAGGAAAAGGGGCAGAGCGGCCGCGCCGTACGCATCATGATCCTCGGTGTTCCCAACGTCGGAAAATCCACCTTTATCAATCGCATCGCGGGCAAGGCGATCCTCCGGGCGGAGGACCGCCCCGGTGTTACCCGTTCCCGTCAGTGGGTACGGCTTGCCGGCGGTGTGGATATGCTGGACACCCCGGGCATGCTCTGGCCGAAATTTGAGGATGAGCGCGTGGGCGTGAATCTTGCTGTTGCGGGCTCTGTCCGTGATCAGATCCTGGATGTTGAGACCCTGGCCATGCATTTTCTGCCTACGCTTCTGCGTGTGGCCCCGGAGGGGCTGCTGGCCCGCTTCAAAATGGGCGCGGAGCAGGCCGGTCTTCCGGGAGACAAAATGCTGGAATACTGCGCGAGAAAGCGCGGATTTCTCCTGTCCGGCGGCGTACCGGATACCGAACGTTTTGCAAATATCCTGCTGGATGAATTCCGCGCCGGCAAGCTCGGGCGCGTGACGCTGGAGCTTCCGGAGGATATTGATACATACGGAGTGGAGGTTGAAGATGAGCAGGGATCTGTGGATTTTTGAGCGGGCTGCCGCCGAAAACGGATTTGTTTATATCTGCGGTGTTGACGAGGCCGGCCGCGGTCCTCTTGCCGGACCGGTGTATGCCGCAGCCTGTGTTCTGCCTGCCGGCATCGACATTGAGGGGCTGGACGATTCCAAAAAGCTCTCCGAGAAGAAGCGGGACGAGGTCTACGACCGCATCCTTGCGGTGGCGGAGGACTGGTGCGTTGCCTCGGCCTCCGTGGAGGAGATCGAGCAGCTCAATATTCTCAATGCCACCATGCTTGCCATGCGCCGCGCCATCCGGGGCCTGAAAAAGCTGCCGGATATGGCGCTGATCGACGGAAATGTTGCCCGTGAGATGCCCTGCCAGGCGCGCACCATTGCGGGCGGTGACGGCAAGAGCGCGTCCATTGCGGCGGCCTCCATCCTTGCCAAGGTCAGCCGTGACCGCTATATGCAGGAGCTGGACCAGGAGTTTCCCGCCTACGGCTTTGCAAAGCATAAGGGCTACGGCACAAAGCAGCACAACGAGGCCATCCTTGCAAATGGTCCCTGTCCGCATCACCGCTTAAGCTTTTTGTCCGGTCTTGTTGGACTGATGCAGGCACCGGGGAAAGATGAGTAAGCTTCGCGGCAGGCTGGGGGAGGAGCTCTGTGCGGCGTATCTGCGCCGACGGGGCTATGAGATCCTTTCCGTATCCTATCACAGCCGCTACGGCGAGATCGATATTATCGCCGCAAAGGGCGGTGTCGTTGCCTTTGTTGAGGTGAAACTCCGGGAGAGCGGAGCCTTTGCTGCGGCACTGGAGGCGGTGGATATCCATAAACGGGAGCGCATCCGGCGCACGGCGTTGATGTGGATTTCCGAAAATGGAGATGCACTGCAGCCCCGCTTTGATGTCTGCGAGATCTATCTGCCTGCCGGGACGGATCCCGCTCGGGCAAAGATCAACTACATGGAGAATGCATTTGAGTAAAAGAGAACCTTATCGCCTCTTTGATGCCCACTGCGATACCGCTCTGCGGATCCTTGCGGGTGAAGCGCTTACGGACAGAAAAGGCCCGGTTTCCTGCCGAAAGGCGGCGGGATTTTCCTGTTGGCGGCAGGTGTTTGCCTTCTGCTGTGAAAAGCCGGAGCAGCCCGGAGATGCTCTTTGGGATTTGCTTTCCGGTCAGGCCGCGGAATTTATCCGCCGATTGCCCGAGGGTATTGATGCGGTGCTCGGGGTGGAGGGCTGTGAGCAGCTTTCCGGAACTTGCGGTGCGGAAAAGGCTTATGACGCCGGATTCCGTATTTTCGGAATCACCTGGAATTACGACAACCGTTTTTGCGGTGCCGCAGCAGGCAGCGGCAGCGGACTTACGGAGGAGGGAAGAGCCCTCGTTCATAAGATCGGGGCGCTTCACGGTGCAGTGGACTGCTCGCACATGTCCGACCGTGGCTTTTATGACCTCTTTGAGACAGCGGACAGCCCCTTTTTTGCAAGCCACAGCAACGCCCGCGCCCTGTGTGCCCATCCGCGCAATCTGACGGATGATCAGCTGCGCAAGCTTGCCGAGGCCGGCGGCGTTGCAGGGGTGAACTTTTATGTTCCCTTTCTGACGGATGAAAAACATGCGTCGATCTCCGACGTTTGTGATCATATTATCCACATGATGAATATCCTCGGGCCGAAGGGCGTTTGCCTCGGCGCGGACTTTGACGGCTGTGACCGTCTGCCCCGGGGACTTGACCGTATGGATCGGGTCGGGCGGCTTGGTCGTGCGCTTATGCGTCGGGGACTTTCACAGACGGAGGTGCAGGGACTTCTGCACGACAACCTTTACGATTTTTTGCATAATAAACTGAGGAGTATATAACGATGAATTACCAAAGCACGAGAGGATCCTCCGGCGAGATCGGCGGCTGCGGTGCCGTTGCCCGTGGCATTGCCGCCGACGGCGGACTCTACATTCCCGAGGAATTTCCTCACATCACCCCCGAAGAGATCGAGATCCTTGCGGGCATGGATTATATCGGCCGCGCAAAGGTCATCCTCGGCATGTATTTCCCGGAGTTTTCCGAGGTGGAGATGCAGGCCCTCTGTGAGGCTGCCTACGGCGGGGATAAGTTTGACTGCCCCGAGGTCGCACCCACCGTCAAACTCAATGACGAAACCCATGTTCTGGAGCTCTTCCACGGTCCTACCTGTGCATTTAAAGACATGGCGCTGCAGATGCTGCCCGGTCTTCTGACCGCAAGCCTTCGCAAAACAGGCGAGGAGCGCAAGGTCTGCATTCTGGTTGCCACCTCCGGTGATACCGGTAAGGCCGCGCTGGAAGGCTTTCGCGATGTCAGGGGCTCGGAGATCGTCGTCTTCTACCCCCGTGACGGTGTCAGCCAGGTGCAGAAGCTGCAGATGATCACCCAGGAGGGTAAAAACGTTCACGTATGCGCCGTGGCAGGCAACTTTGACGATGCGCAGACCGGCGTCAAGCGTGTTTTTGCGGATGCTGAAATTGCGAAAAAGCTCGATGAGAAGGGCATTTTCCTTTCCTCCGCAAATTCCATCAACTGGGGCCGCCTTGCGCCGCAGATCGTCTATTATTTCTCCGCCTACTGCGATCTTCTCAACGAGGGGGTCATCAAGTGCGGCGATCCGGTCAACTTCTGTGTGCCCACCGGTAATTTCGGCAACATCCTCGCCGGCTTTATCGCAAGCCTCATGGGTCTTCCTGTCAACCGCTTTATCTGTGCCTCCAACGCAAACGACGTGCTGACCGACTTTATCCGCACCGGCACCTACGATCGCAACCGCACCTTCAAGACCACCATCTCGCCCTCCATGGATATCCTCATTTCCTCCAACGTGGAGCGGCTCATTTACCTTCTCTCCGACTGCAATGCAGCCTGCACCGCGGAGCGCATGAAAGCCCTGTCTGAAACAGGAAAATATACCCTCTCTGAGACGGAAGCTGCCGTGCTCGGTGAGTATTTCTGGGGCGGCTGCTGCGACGATGAGGCTACCAAGGCCGCCATCCGTGCAAATTTTGATGCCCACGGCTACACCGCGGATACCCATACCGCGGTTGCCCTCTCCGTGCTTGCGGACTATCGCCGCGAGACGGGGGACGATACCCACACCGTTGTTGTTTCCACCGCAAGCCCCTATAAGTTCTGCGACAGCGTGCTTTCCGCCGTCAGGGGCGGCGAGTATGAGAGTACTACGGCGCTCTTTGCGGAACTGAAAGCGGCCACCGGCGTTGAGATCCCCGCACCCCTTGCGGGTCTTGACGGAAAGAAGGTGCGCTTTACCGACTGTATCGACCGTGAGACTCTCGGCGGGTACGTTCTGCAGGTCCTGTAAGCAGCAGCTTTACAGAATGACGGGGAGGTGAGTGAATGTCTCTGTTTGTCATCGGCGATCTGCATCTGTCCTATGGGGCGGACAAGCCGATGGATATCTTCGGCGGTGCCTGGGAGGGCTTTGCCGAGAAGCTGGATGCTGCCTGGCGTGCAGCGGTTGCGCCGGAGGACACCGTCGTTCTCTGCGGTGACAGCTCCTGGGGCATTTCTCTTGCCGAAGCGCTGCCGGATTTCCGGTATATTGATTCCCTGCCGGGAAGGAAGTTGCTTTTGAAGGGGAATCATGACTATTACTGGGACACCGTGTCGAAAATGCGCCGGTTTCTTGCGGAAAACGGACTTCACAGCCTGGATTTTATTCACAATTCCTTTGCTGCATACGGGGATACGGCTCTCTGCGGCACCAAGGGCTGGTTTGCCGACGAGGAGGAGGGACATGACCGCAAGATCTATCTTCGGGAGGTTGGACGTCTGCGGGAAAGCCTTCTGCAGGCGGAGAAGGCGGGCTTTTCAAGAAAGCTGGTTTTTCTCCACTATCCGCCGGTATCTCCTCTTTCGGAGTACCCCGAGATCACGGGCCTTATGCGGGAATACGGTGTTTCCGACTGCTTTTACGGCCATCTGCACGGTCCGGGATTGCGAAATGCCGTTACCGGCCTGACCGGCGGGATCGAATACCACTGCGTTTCGGCAGACTATGTAAAGTTTACCCCGCAAAAAATTATGTAATTTAGCGAAAATGTTTAAAGGTTTCTATAGATTATTTTGACGGAATATGTTATAATACTTGACAATGTCTTAATAGAAATCAAACCTTAGGAGGACATCATGAGCCTGAAGAAAATGGAGACCATCGAGGTCAATCGCGTAGAACTGGAGATTTCCGTGGATGCGGAGACCTTCAAGAATGCCTGCATGAAGGCATACAAGAAGAACGTTGCAAAATTTGCCGTTCCCGGCTTCCGCAAGGGCAAGGCCCCCAAGAAGTACATCGAGAGCCTGTACGGCACCGGCGTTTTCTATGAGGATGCCATTGACGATACCTACGGACAGGCCTATGAGGAGGCTCTCGCCGAGGCAAAGATCACCCCGGTCGGCCGTCCTGAGATGAATATCACCGATATCGGTGACGAGGGTTACACCTTCTCCGTCAAGGTCTACACCAAGCCCGAGATCACCGTCAAGAACTACAAGGGTCTCAAGGCCGAGTACGTTGAGCCCACCGTTTCCGATGCTGACGTGGCGGAGGAGCTTGAGCGCCGCCGTCAGCACAACGCCCAGCTCGTTCCCGTGGAGCGCGAGGCCAAGGAAGGCGACACCGCCGTTATCGATTACGAAGGCTTCTGCGACGGCGTTGCATTCGAGGGCGGCAAGGGCGAGAACCATGAGCTGAAGCTCGGTTCCGGTCAGTTTATCCCCGGCTTTGAGGAGCAGCTTGTCGGCAAGAAGGCCGGCGATGCCTGCGATGTTAACGTCACCTTCCCCGAGCCCTACCACAGCGCCGAGCTTGCCGGCAAGCCCGCTGTTTTCAAGGTCACCGTCAAGGAAGTCAAGGAATCCATCGCTCCCGAGCTGGATGATGAGTTTGCCAAGGACATCTCCGAGTTCGAGACCCTTGCCGAGCTCTCCGAGAGCATCCGTACCCGTCTGCTCGACTACCGTACCCGCACCGCCACCGAGGGCTTCGAGGGTGCTCTTATTGAGCAGGTCATCGAGAACATTGAGGGCGAGATCCCTGCCTGCATGTACGATGATGAGGTCGACAAGATCTGTCAGGATTACGCCTACCGCCTGCAGGCACAGGGCCTCAAGTTTGAGGATTACCTGTCCATGACCGGTATGGATATGGATGCCTTCCGCAAGACCATGCTGCCCCAGGCTGAGAAGCGCGTAAAGACCACCCTCGCCATGGAGGCCATTGCCAAGGCCGAGGCCTTTGAGATCACCGATGCCGACTGCGATGAGGAGATCAAGAAGCTCGCCGAGGAGTACAAGATGCCCGAGGAAGAGGTGCGCAAGTACATCGAGCTGGACGTTCTGAAGAACGATCTTGCCAACAAGAAGGCCATGGAGCTTATCAAGGAAACCGCCGAGAAGACTGCTCCTGCCGCGAAGAAGCCCGCCGCCAAGAAGAGCACCGCAAAGAAGGCTGCTCCCAAGGCTGAGGAGGGCGAGGAGGCTCCCGCAGAGGAGAAGAAGCCTGCTGCAAAGAAGCCCGCCGCCAAGAAGACCACTGCAAAGAAGACCGAGGAAGAGAAGGCGGAATAATTTTCCGCCCACCGGTCTACAATAGCATAGCACCCGTACAGTATCCGCAAAAGAGGAGGTATAAACATGAGTTTGGTGCCCATGGTCGTGGAACAGACCAACCGCGGAGAGCGTTCTGTTGATATCTACTCCCGGCTGCTCAATGACCGTATCGTATTTTTGAATGATGAAGTCAATGATGTGACGGCAAGCCTGGTGGTTGCCCAGCTGCTTTATCTTGAGTCTCAGGATCCGGATAAGGATATCCAGCTCTATATCAACAGCCCCGGTGGAGTCATCACCTCCGGCATGGCCATCTATGATACCATGCAGTACATCAAGCCCGATGTTTCTACGCTCTGTGTGGGCATGGCCGCCAGCATGGGCGCGTTCCTGCTGTCTGCCGGTGCCCCCGGCAAGCGCTTTGCGCTGCCCCACTCGGAGATCATGATCCATCAGCCCAGCGGCGGAGCCCAGGGCCAGGTGACCGATATCCAGATTCATGCCGAGCGCATCGTTCGCGTCAAGCGCACGCTCAATGAGCTGCTTGCCGCGCAGACCGGCAAGCCCCTCGAGCAGATCGAGCGTGATACCGAGCGCGATAACTTCATGTCTGCCCAGGAAGCACTGGACTACGGCCTTATCGACAAGGTCCTTACCAAGAGATAACAGAAAAATTGCTCCCGGATAACGGGATACCGGAATGCGCGCGTTATGGTACATACCGTTCATTACGCGCGCATTTCTCCTATTTCCGACGGTATTTTGACTGAAAGGACAATTGACCATGCCAAAAACAGGCGATCAGAATGAGATCCGCTGTGCCTTCTGCGGTAAGAGCTATAACCAGGTGGAGAGCATGATCCGCAGCCCTCTGCGGCCCAGCGTATATATCTGCAACGAATGTGTCGGACAGTGCACCGAAGTTGTCGGGATCCCCGTTGCCTCGGGTAACAACGCGAAGTCCGCCGCCTTTGATCCGGCAAATATCCCCACCCCCCGTGAGATGAAGGAGATGCTCGATTCCTACGTTATCGGGCAGGACAAGGCAAAGAAGGCCCTCTGTGTTGCCGTTGCAAACCATTACAAGCGCATCGGCTCCGCTCTGGAAAGTGATGTTGAGCTGCAGAAGAGCAATATGATCCTTGCCGGACCTACCGGCTGCGGCAAGACCTATCTTGCCCAGAGCCTTGCAAAGATGCTGAAGGTGCCCTTCGCCATTGCCGACGCCACCACCCTTACCGAGGCAGGTTACGTGGGCGAGGATGTTGAGAATATCCTTCTGAAGCTGATTCAGGCGGCAAATTACGACGTGGAGCTGGCTGAGCGCGGTATTATCTATATCGATGAGATCGACAAGATCTCCCGCCGCAGCGAGAATACCTCCATCACCCGCGATGTCAGCGGTGAGGGCGTGCAGCAGGCGCTGCTCAAGATAGTTGAAGGCACGGTTGCCAGCGTTCCTCCCGGAGGCGGCCGCAAGCATCCCCAGCAGGAGTTCATTCAGATCAACACGAAGAACATCCTCTTTATCTGCGGCGGTGCCTTTGACGGCATCGAGAAGATCATCGAAAAGCGCCTCAATGAGAAGGTCATCGGATTCAATGCCGATATCAAATCCAAAAAGGAGATGGATATCTCCGCGGTGCTTTCTCATGCGGAGCCCCATGATTTTATCAAATACGGCATCATCCCGGAGCTTGTCGGCCGTCTGCCTGTGATGGTCAATATCGATCCGCTGGATAAGGATGCCCTCGTCCGTATTCTCACTGAGCCGAAGAATGCCGTGACCAAGCAGTATCAGAAGCTGCTCGGCATGGACGGCGTGGAGCTGGAATTTGACCGCGAAGCGCTGGAGGCCATTGCCCAGTCCGCCATCGACCGCAATGTCGGTGCCCGCGGCCTGCGCTCTGCCATTGAGAGCATCATGCTGGACGTGATGTTCGACATTCCCTCGGATCTTTCCATCCGCGCGGTGCGCATCACCCGTGAATGTGTGACAGACGGTGCACTGCCGGAGATCCTGCGGGCCGATGCTCCCCGGCAGCTGCCGGGCAAGGCGGAGGCACCCGCCATCAACTGACCCTTTTTTCCATTACCCAAGGAGTATGCGTTTATGACCATTCAGTTTGCCGGAGAACCCAGGACCATTCCGCTGCTTGCGCTGCGGGGATATACGGTTTTTCCCGGTTCCTCCTTAAGCTTTGAGGTGGCGCGACCCGCCTCCGTCAAGGCGCTGGAGGCCTGTATCGAGCGCGATCAGCTCATTTTTCTTGTAACACAGCGGGATATTCGCGTGGAGGAGCCTTCCCTGCGGGATCTCTATCATATCGGAACGATCTCACGAGTCAAGCAGATGCTTCGGCTTCCGGGAGATAACGTGCGGGTGCTCTGTGAAGGAGTCAGCCGTGCAGTTTTGCTGCGCCTTGTGCGGGAAAAGCCTTTTCTGCTCGCTGTTGCCGGTGAGGTTGAGGAGCCGGCTCCCGTTCCCTCCCTCCGCAGCCGCTCTCTTGTGCGGGCAGCGCGGGAGGCCTATGAGAAGTATGCCGAATTTGCTCCGCCCGCTGCAAAGGATGTTGTACTTAACATCCTCGCTGAGGAGGATCCCGCCCGGCTTGCGGACTTTACGGCCGCAAATCTCAACCTTTCCTATCAGAACAAGCAGGCGGTGCTCTCGGAGATCTCTCCGGAGAAGCGCCTTGCGAAGCTTTGCAGCGTCCTGAAGGACGAAGCGGAGCTTGCCCGCGTCGGTGCTTCCATCCAGTCCCGTGTCAAGGAGCAGATGGACAAAAACCAGCGGGATTATTTCCTGCGGGAACAGATCAAGGCCATCCGTGCGGAGCTGGGAGACAAGGAAGATACCCAGGCCGAATGTGATGCCTATACCGAAAAGCTTGACCGTCTTTCGCTTCCTGCGGAGGTGGATGAGAAGCTTCGCGGTGAGATCGCCCGGCTCTCCCGTATGTCCACCACGTCCCCCGAAAGCGGCGTTGTGCGCACCTATCTGGATACCTGTATGGCGCTGCCGTGGAACACGGAGACGCGGGATAAGTTTGATATCCGTGCAACGGAGCGCACCCTCAATGCCGATCACTACGGTATGGAGGATGTCAAACGCAGGGTGCTTGAATATATCGCCGTACGGCAGCTTTCCGGCGGTGTGAAAAGCCAGATCATCTGCCTTGTCGGCCCTCCGGGCACCGGCAAGACCTCTATTGCTCTGTCTGTGGCCAAATCCATCGGCCGCAAGTGTGCCCGTGTCTCTCTCGGCGGTATTTCCGATGAGGCCGAGATTCGCGGACACCGCCGCACCTATATCGGTGCCATGCCCGGCCGCATCATCCATGCGCTGTCCACGGCGGGCAGCCGAAACTGCGTGATGGTACTGGACGAGATTGATAAGCTCGGCCGTGATTACAAGGGCGATCCCTCGGCAGCACTTCTGGAGGTGCTCGACCCCGAGCAGAATGTATCCTTCCGGGATAATTATCTGGAGCTTCCTTTTGACCTGTCACAGGTGCTCTTTATTATGACGGCCAATACGCTGGATACCATTCCGCGCCCGCTGCTTGACCGCATGGAGGTCATCGAGATCTCCGGCTATACCGATGAGGAGAAGGTGCAGATCGCAAAGCGGCACCTCGTGAAAAAGCAGCTCAAGGCCCATGGTATGAACGGTCACCAGCTGCGCATCGGTGAAGATGCGCTGCGCCGCCTGATCCGCGGGTATACCCGTGAGTCCGGTGTTCGCGCTTTGGAGCGTGAGATCGCTGCCCTCTGCCGCAAGGCCGCGGTGGAGCTGGTGGAGGGAGAGGGAAGCCTCATACATATCCGCGCCGCAAACCTTGCAAAGTATCTCGGTGAGCCGCGGTATACCGATACCACCGACACCTCCTGTGACCGGGTTGGTCTGGTCAACGGCCTTGCCTACACCGCTGTCGGCGGTGAAATGCTGCAGGTGGAGGTAAACCTCCCATCCGGCGACGGAAAGCTGCAGCTTACCGGTAACCTCGGTGACGTGATGAAGGAGTCCGCCATGGCGGCGATCTCCTACATCCGCACGCATGCCGAGGAGCTGGGCATAGATCCGGAGTTTTATAAGAAAAAGGATATCCATATCCATTTCCCCGAGGGTGCGGTTCCCAAGGACGGTCCCTCGGCGGGCATCACCATCACCACGGCGCTGGTCTCCGCCCTGACGGGCAGACTGGCCAGGGCAAGTATTGCCATGACCGGTGAGATCACCCTGCGCGGTCGGGTGCTGCCCATCGGCGGTCTGAAGGAGAAGACCATGGCGGCATACCGTGAAGGTATCCGCACGGTCATCATCCCCGCCGATAATCGCAAGGATCTGGAAAAAATCGATCCCACCGTACGGGAGGGCCTGCAGTTCCTGACCGTATCCGAAGTGGGGGAGGTGCTTGCCGCCGCTCTCCGTCCCGCAGCAAAGGATTGCTGTGAGACGGCTGCCTGCATGACCGAGCCGGTAAAGAATACGGCCAAGAGAACGGAGATCTGCTCATGAAGCCCATCAATCTTCAGAATGCGGAGTTCGTGACCTCCGCCGCAACACCGGAGGGGATTCTCTCCGACGGCGTGCCTGCCGTTGTCTTTGCGGGACGATCCAATGCGGGTAAATCCTCCGTCATCAATAAGCTTCTCAACCGCAATAAGCTGGCCTTTGTCAGCAAAAAACCGGGTAAAACCATTCATATCAACTACTTTCTGATCGATAAGCGGGTTTATCTTGCCGATCTGCCCGGTTACGGCTTTGCCCGGGTCTCCGATGCGGAAAAGCGCCGCTGGGCGACCCTCATCGATACCTTTCTCAATTCCGCAAAGAACATCCGCATTGCCGTGGTCATCGTCGATATCCGTCACGAGCCGACGGAGGACGACCTGCTGATGGGTGAGTTCTTTGCGGCCAAGGACATCCCTTATATCGTGCTCTGCAACAAGTGCGACAAGCTCCGTCCCCGGGAAATCGCTCCTGCGGTGGAGAAAATGCGCGAATACTTTGCGGAATTTGCACCGATGGACTGCATTGCCTTTTCTGCGCTCAACGGCACCGGAAAGGACGAACTTATCCCGTATCTTTTCACGGAAAACAAGGAAGCCTGAAACCAATGAGTATTATGAAAACCCTGGAGACCCGCAACGGCGAGCTGTACCTCGGCGGTGCATCGGTCTCGAAGCTCGCAAAAAAATACGGAACGCCCCTATATCTTATGGATGAAGGGGAGATCCGGGCAAACTGTATGCGTTATGAGAGCGCCATGCGGAAATACTACGGAGAGAATGCCATCGTGCTCTATGCAAGCAAGGCCTTCTCCTGCAAGGCGGTTTACCGTACCGTGCGGGATTGCGGTCTCGGATGCGACGTGGTGTCCGGCGGTGAGCTGTATACCGCCCTCGCGGCGGGCATGGAGCCGGAAAAAATATTTTTCCATGGCAATAATAAGACCGAGGCGGAGATCCGCGAGGCGCTGACGGCCGGTGTTGGCCGCATTGTGCTGGATTCAGGCTTTGAGCTCGGCACCGTTGACCGCATTGCCGCGGAACTCGGCGTTACGGCAAGGGTCTCCGTTCGCATCAAGCCCGGTATCGATGCCCACACCCACGATTTTATCGCCACCGGCAAGATCGATTCCAAATTCGGCGTTGCGCTGGAGAACGGTGAGGCCATCGCCTTCATCGGTGAGATCCTCAAAGCCCCCCATACGGAGCTGTGCGGACTGCATTGCCACATCGGCTCCCAGATCTTTGACACGCGCCCCTTTGTGCGTGCAGCTGAGGTCATGATGGACTTTATTGCCGAGATCCGTGACACCTACGGTTATACCGTCAGGGAACTCAACGTGGGCGGCGGTGTTGGCATTAAATATCTGGACAGCCACGATCCCCTGACCATCGAAGAGAATGTTAAAAATACCGCTGAGGCCGTCCTTGCGGCGGCAGAGCGCTGCGGTATTCCGGCGCCCCGCCTGTGCATGGAGCCCGGACGCTCTATCGTCGGTGATGCGGGACTTACGGTCTATACCGTCGGCTCGGTCAAGGAGATCAAAAACGTCCGCAACTATGCATCCGTTGACGGCGGAATGACGGACAATCCCCGGTTTGCCCTCTACGAGGCAGCCTATGAGGCCGTTTTGCCCTGCCGTCCCGATGCCGAACGCGATACCGTTTATACCGTTGCCGGCCGCTGCTGCGAGAGCGGTGATATCCTGATCCGGGATATCACTCTGCCGAAGCTTACCCCCGGAGAGCTTCTGTGCGTGCTTTCCACCGGGGCCTATAACTATTCCATGGCATCCAATTACAACCGCGTGCCCCGTCCTCCGGTGGTGTTCATCCGGAATGGGGAAGACCGCATGGTCGTCCGCCGTGAGACCTATGCGGATGTTATGGCTAAGGATCTTGACTGACCCTGAAAGGAGTATCCTGATGGATCTTTCCCTGCTGCGAAGTGATCCCGTACAGTTTCTGCTCAATCTGTGCTACTATCTGCCGTGTATTATGCTGACCCTTTCGGTGCATGAGGCTGCGCATGCCTTCATAGCATTGAAAATGGGAGATGAAAGCCAGCGCTACCGCGGCCGCATCTCTATAAATCCGCTGAACCATATTGAACCCGTCGGATTCCTTATGCTCCTGCTCACCGGTTTTGGATGGGCAAAGCCTGTCCAGGTCAATATGTACAATTTCAGGGATTCCAAGAAGGGGATGGCAGCCACGGCCATTGCGGGCCCTCTGTCAAACTTTTTGCTGATGATCCTTTCGGTCATTTTGTCCGGATTGTGTGACCTGGTGATCTTTAAGATCGGAGAAGGTTTTGCAGCGACGGTATTTTCCGTCCTCAGTAATTTCTTCTTCTACCTGTCATTGATCAATGTCGGTCTCGGTCTGTTCAATCTCATTCCGATCCCGCCGCTGGACGGTTCCCGTGTTCTGGGACTGTTTTTGCCCGACCGTATCTACTACAGGATCATGCAGTATGAACGATACGGATTTTTGGTGCTTATCGGTCTCCTGTTTATCGGAAACTATATCCCGAAGCTCGATATCATCGGCAACTGGCTGCAGGTAGCAAGAAACTTCATTCTGTACGGTGCATATGACATTGTCTATGGCATTTTGAATTTGTTTGTGTAAAATAAAAGAGCCCCAAAAGGTTTCTGCTCATAAGGGAGTTTTCAAGTTGTAATGTATCCTCGACTGTGCTCAAAGACATAATTGCAATGCGGAAAACAAAGAAATAACCCCGGCAGATTTTTGAAGGTCTGCCGGGGACTTTCATATAAGTAGATAGGCCCCCTTAAATTGAAATCCACATGATTTGGCAGTGTTAAAGGATGCTATGTTAGATTTTACACAACTGTAACAATAAACCATATTTTCGTCTGTAGCACATATCGCTGAAAGCAATCGTTTAGCGTATCCTTTTTTACGTTGCGCTTTTGTTACATATATGTTTATTGTTGATATGCCGCGGTTCTTTTGCGCGAAAGATTGCACAAATCCGACCAAACTGTTGTCAATAAAAAGTCCTAGATTTACCGTTTGGGGATCATTCGTGTGATCGTTGTAATGTGTCAAAAATTCTCTGGCAATATCTTGACCGATTTGATTATCGTCGGTCTCGTATGAACAGCACTTTTCAACTAACGTATAATCATCTGTTGTTAGTTCGCGAATAGATTTGTCGCTGTATGGAAGGTATTCTCTCGCAAGTTTATATGCGCCGCGCTTGTCCTTTAATGTTTCCGGTATGATATTCCAAGTAAGCACCATAAGGTTTTTTGTATCTGAAGCCATGAATTTTGATACTTCTTCTATTGCAGAAGAAATATCTGATTCAGCACTTAGGGCATGGATATGCCAGCAAGAATCATTTTTTACAACAAGACACCCATAAGTCATATATGTGTCAAGAGCAACTTTTCCAGAAAAATCATCATAATAAATGAATGACTGTTCTTGTGAAACATACTGCGCTTCAGAAGAAAAAAACACTTCTCTTGCTTGGCTTAAAGAAATTCGATTCATGTTATATGTACCTTTGTCAAGTGCTAATCTATCAATCTTATGTATCGCCTGTTTCGCCTTCGTATTATAAAGGCATCGTAGTGATTTGTCAAACCAAGTGCAACACTTTTTGAAGTTCAAGATCCCAAAGGTGTTGAGCAGAGACGAAGTTAAGAACCTCGCGAGGTCTGGCTTTGATCAACGTCAGGTTTCGCTTTAGTGTAGCCGGACTGACTCTGGATAGATTTCTGCCCTTGGGATAAAACTCTCTGAGCAGACCATTACTGTTCTCGTTAGACCCTTTTTGCCATGCGCAGTATGGGTCTGCAAAGTATACGTCGCAATTTAAGCTTGTCCTATCTCTGCCCAGTTGGCAAACTCCGTCCCTCTGTCGCAGGTAATTGTCTTAACTAACTCCGACGGAAACTCGGACAAAGTTTGAATAATCATTTTTGCCATAGTAGCAGCTTTTCTGTCAGGCATTTTTACTATTATCTACCCGGCGAAATTGTAGTATTGGTGAAGATGCCAGTTACCCGCAACTAGACGGAAAGACCCCATGGAGCTTTACTGTAGCTTAATACTGGATCTCGGTGCTTTATGTACAGGATAGGTGGGAGACTTGGAAGCAAAGGCGTCAGCTTTTGTGGAGTCACCCTTGGGATACCACATAATAGCGCGTCTTTCTCTCGGCAAAGGTTGCAAAACATGACTTGCTCTTTCCTTGTCCGCTAACAACCGTGTCAATTTCCCAATGCCCGGCTTCCTCCCGGCGGTATATGCTCTTATCCCGCTTGCGGATAGACTTTCCTTTGCTGAATTTACCTCTCGTTTCCTTTACTCCGTGGTTTTTTCCCTTGCGGCGTTCTATTAAGTAAATATCTGTCATAGAGCCAACGGTAAATTGTACGCCAGCTTGGCACAGGTACAGGTGACGGTGAACAGGAGATCTGCTCCGGTGACCATGTAGCAAGCAATTTCTCTTCTATGTAGGATATAAACGCTTGGGAATGAAACATACCTCTGTGGCAGTAGGATCTCCGCAGAAGATATTTCTTTTTTGCTGTATGGGGATAATACGTAGGTATGTCATATATATGGGTTCGGTTGCGGTTGATCTCTCTGCTGACTGTGCTGGGACTACGACCAATTAACTCCGCTATTTTTCGATAACTTAATCCCTTTTGTAAAATTTCCGTATACAACAGCGCTCTTCTATGGTAAGATGGTGGTAGTTCATACAGGTCTCCTTTCGGTGCGGTGTTGAGTGGTAACTCTATTGTACCAGAGATCTGTATGAACTGCTTCTTTTTTTCAAGTGTTACACTTGATAGTATAATTCACCATTCATAGAAATATATAAGTATAATCGAACGAATCGATATCAGATTCTTGACAACTGATGTTATTTACGTTAAAATGTTTCTTAATCTATCCCGCAACCGGATAAAAACTTAGAAGGTGTTCTTATATGAGATTCAACGGCGCTGTGCATACGCAGAAATCCGGTCTGCTGTTTCCTGCCTGTGCAGTTTTAGAAATTCACGTCAGAGCACCTGACCGCCGAAGGTACCACCGGGATTACTTTTCTGCACAACAGGAACTGCCGGAATGAATAGATGCGCATTGCAAGAAGCACTTCGGTTCTCGTGAGAAAGAGAAATTCGTTGTGCAGAACCGACAGTGGATTCCATTTCAGTGAGGTGCTTTATGTACAGCAGCAAACAGCTTTTAAAACGCACATGGTTCTTGCGCGAGGAAACACCGCAGACAGACTGGCATTGTGATGATCAGGACTGCATGCAAGCGGAAGTCCTTCCAATCTATATCAGCAGACTGTTTCCCACATGTACCGGAGCCGTCTGGTTTTACCATCGATTTGCCACACAGAAAGCGCCTGCCCCCATGGAACAGTTTCTGGAATTTGACCGTGTGGATTATAAATGCGATGTTTATCTCAATGGGATCTACATCGGCTGTCACATGCATGCGGAAGAATCCTTTTCATTTCGCGTGACAGATGCAGTGTTGGATGGTGAAAATCTTCTCTCTCTGCGCATATTTAGCCCTTGCAGCGGTTCCGAAAATGCCGAAGGGATCTCACTGCTGAATATTCCCAACGGAGGCCGCAGTCATGCGTATTATACATATAACAATCGCGGCGGCATTTTAGGGCATGTTGCCCTGTCTTGTAAACCGCCGATATATCTGGAAAACATACAGATTGTCCCATCCTGTTCCGATGGACATACAGATGTCTTTGTGTCTGTTGCGGGAGAAATCACGCAGGATGTTTCTGTGACCGCGAAAGTCTATGATGGCAATTCTCTGCTGTGCACAAAATCTGTTCCCGGCGCATCTCTTACGACGATCGGGTTTGTTATAGAGAATCCGGAACTTTGGTCGCTTGAGAAACCATCGCTTTACACATTGGAGATTATCGTTTCTAGTCATGCCGGCCAGGACAGCCGAAGAGAACGCTTTGGATTCCGTACATTCTGCGTGCAGGACGGTTATTTCCTGCTCAACGGAAAACGAATTCTGCTGAAATGTGCCCACGCAGGCAATCGCCTGTCCCGAGAAACTATCGCACAGGCCAAAGCCATGGGTTTCAACTGTATCCGTTTTCTCGCGGATCTGTCGTATGCGGATGTATTGGATTTCTGTGATGAACTGGGAATGATGGTTTATGATGAAACCGCCGTTTCCTGGGGAATGCAGGAACATGAACAAATGCCAGAACAGATGAGCGCCTATCTGAACAATATGCTCATCCAGGACAGAAACCATCCTTGCGTGACCCTGTACGGTATATTTAATGAAACAAAAGCCAATAAGGTTTTTGATTTTGCCGTGTCCTATCTGCCGGAAATGCGAAAGCTAGACAGGGATCGTGTGATTCTTCTTTCCAGCGGCAGATGGGACAACCGCTTGGACATCGGTAGTTTTGCAAATCCCGGATCGGATGCATGGGAGTACCAATGGGGTGCAGAGGCTGCGGACAACCATGTCGTAGCCAAAGGAGCCGGTGCCGATCTTGTTCCATACAGAGTTGGTATGGGCGACAATCATTGCTACCCCACAGTACCGTTCTCTCCGGAAATAAGCAATTTCCTTCGCAGAATCGGAGAAGCTACCAAACCGGTATTTCTCAGTGAATGCGGTGTAGGATCTCAGTATACACTACAGGAATGTTATGATAAACATGTCCGTGCAGGTTTGGGAACATTGCCTACAGCGGAATTCTTTCGTGGTCAGCTGAAAAAACTGCATGAGTTTCTCGAAAAATATGATTTGTCCGCACTTTACCCCACTAAGGACGATTTTTTGATGGCTTCCATCGAAAAACACGCGGAGCAGAGAAGAGTTAGCTTCGATGTGCTTCGCGCCAACCCCAGCCTCTGTGGATACAGCATGACCAGTTTT